>JAUROO010000121.1 GCA_030829765.1 Miltoncostaeales bacterium
CAGGAACCCACATCCCCCCTGTTCGCTTCCCACATCGTTCCCCAGGTCGGGCCCACCGCCCCTGTGGCGCCCATCGCACCCGTGGCGCCGCGCGCGCCGGCGGGGCCCGCAGGGCCCTCGGGACCGGTCGCACCGGCGGGGCCCACTGGCCCCTGCGCGCCGGTGGGTCCGGTGGCCCCCACGGGGCCGGCCGGGCCCTCGTCACCCCGCGGTCCGCGCGGCAGCTGGCCCTTGCGGAAGTCCACGGCCAGCAGCGAGTGGTTGCGCACCTTCGCGGACGTCACCGCGCCCGCGCGGATCTGCGCGGTGCCCACCGAGTCGCGGGGCAGGGCCACCGCCGCGTACCCGGCGCCGGCGATGGCGATCGCCAGTGCGACGATGGCGAGCGCGGTGGCCGCGTTCGCCCTGCGGTTGTCGGGCGGGGGTGCCATGGGACGGGGAGAGGTGCGTGGAATCTACCGGTGCCCCGCATATCGCGGCCCATGCGCGCCGGGTGCGGGCCGCGGCAAGGCGCGGCCCGCACCCGGCGGACCAGCGGAGAGAGGGGGATTTGAACCCCCGTCGGACCCTGAAGCCCGAAACGGTTTTCGAGACCGCCGCATTCGACCGCTCTGCCATCTCTCCGTGCGGGAGCGTACCAGCGCGGGTCCGGTACGATCCCGCGTCCCGGAGAGGTGTCCGAGCGGCCGAAGGAGCGCGACTGGAAATCGCGTAGTCGGGTATACCCCGGCTCGAGGGTTCAAATCCCTCCCTCTCCGCTGAACGGGACGCGGGGGGGTGGTACCCTCTCGCGTCCCGGGCAGTTAGCTCAGCGGGAGAGCGCCCGCCTCACACGCGGGAGGTCACTGGTTCAATCCCAGTACTGCCCACTCAGGCGTCTAGAGGCCCTTGGCCCTGCGGGCACGACCGGCCTTGGCGGCCAGGATGAATACCCGCGCCAGGCCCACCAGCAGGATCAGGTCGAACAGCATCTGGGCCGTCACCACCCACCGCGCGCTCTGCGACACCGCGGTGATGTCGCCGAATCCGGTCGTGGACAGCGTGGTCACCGTGAAGTACACGGCGTCGCTCTTCTCCATCGGCGCGGTGAACGCGCCCGGGTCGGATGCGGCCATGGTGGCGTAGGTGAGCGAGAAGATCACGACGACGGCGGTCACCAGCACCAGCAGCCCGGTGCCGGCGCGGACCTCCGGGTACGGGTCGTTCACCGTGCGGTAGATCTCCCACCCGACCAGGCCGAGCAGCAGCACGAACCCCACGATCATCCCCGTGGCGACGTTGCCGGCGGCCACGTCCCGCGGCGGGATGGCGGCGAAGATGCCGATCATGATCCCGAGCGACACCACGGTGCGCAGCCCTGCCACCAGCAGCACCCTGCGGCGCTCCCGGGGATCGAGGTCGGAGTAGGCGGCCGCGGCGGCCGCCTGGGTGTCTGGCGGTGCTTCTGCCATCGCGCCTGAGGCTAACGGCGCCCCCGGACCCCCACGCTCAGATCTCGCGCCGCCCCAGCAGTGCGCGCCCCAGCGTCAACTCGTCGGCGTGCTCCAGGTCGGCGCCGACCGGGAGCCCGCTCGCAAGGCGCGTCACGCGCAGGCGGTCCCGCACGCGGTCGGCCAGGAACAGCGCCGTGGCCTCCCCGGCCATCGTGGGGTTGGTGGCGATCACCAGCTCGGTCACGCCGTCACGCGCGATGCGCTGATCGAGCTCCGCGATGCGCAGGTCCTCGGGGTCGATGCCGTCGATGGGCGACAGCGCCCCGCCCAGCACGTGGTACCGGCCGCGGAACTCATGGGTGCGCTCGATCGAGATGATGGCCGAGGGCTCCTCCACCACGCAGATGAGCGTGGGGTCGCGACGGGGATCCGCGCACACCGGGCACAGGTCGCCCTCGGCGAACGAGAAGCACTCGGTGCACGGGCCGATCCGCTCCACCACCGCCGCGATTGCCTCGGCCAGCGCCACGGGGCGCTCGGGTGGCGCCTTCAGCAGGTGAAAGGCCAGTCGCTGCGCGCTGCGCGGCCCGATGCCCGGCAGCCGCGCCAGCTCGGCAACCAGCGCATCAACCGATGGGGTGAGGATCGACGCCATGCGGCGTAACGGCCCGGGCTAGAAGCCCGGCAGCCCGAGCCCCGACAGGCCACCGGTCACGGCGCCCATGCGCTGGTTGGCCAGCTCCTGCGCGGCGCGCATGGCCTCGTTCACGGCGGCCACGATGACGTCCTGCAGCATCTCGACGTCCTCGGGATCCACGGCGTCGGGGCTGATCTCCACGCTCACCAGCTCCATGGCGCCCGTCACGGTGGCGGTGACGGCACCGCCACCCGCGGAGGCCGACACGGTCTCCTGCGCCAACTGCTCCTGCACGCGCGCCATGTCCTCCTGCATCTTCTGCATCTGCTTCATGAGCTTCTGCTGGTTCATCGCCATGGCGGCTACTCCCTGTTGTCGGTGTCGATCAGCTCGGCGCCAAAGGCCGTGCGGAGTTCGTCGATTAGCTGCTGGTGATCCACCGGCGCGCCGGGCTCCCGGTCGCCCGCCGCAGACCCGATGCCCGCGTCGGGAGTCGCCGCGGCTGCCCCCGCGGCCTCGGCAAACGCCACGGCGATGTCCTGCCCGCAGATGTCGCGCACCACGGCGGCCACCCCCGCCCGTTCATCGGGGCGCGACAGCATGCCCACGGCGACGGTGCCCTTCACGGCGATCGTGAGGACGCCGTCCTGCACGGACCGCACCTCGGAGTCCTGCAGGAACGCATGCAGGTGCGGGGACCGCTGCTCCAGGATTCCGAGGATGCGTGGCCAGGCACGGCCGATGTGCTCGGTGTCGGCGGGCACCGGCTCCGGTGGCCGGTCGGCAGGAGTGGGCACGGCCCCGGGGACGGCCGGTGCGGTGCCGGTGGTGCCCGGGGCCTCCTCCGGGTGAGCCGTATCCGCGGGCGGCGCATCCCCGGGATCCGGTGTCTCCGCGTGGGCCGCCGGCGCGTCGTCGGGCACGGGCGGTGCGGGAGCAGGAGCAGCCGGGGGGGTGTCCACGGCGGCGGACGCGTTCCGGGCCGGGCGCGGGGGTGGCGCAGGCGCGGGCGCCGGGGGCGCCTGGCCGGGCGTGCCCCGTTCGAGCCTCTCCAGTCGCGCGGCCAGGCCCTCGATGCCCGGGTCCAGGAAGGGCCGCGACAACTTGGCCGCCACCAGTTCCAGCTGGATGCGCGGGTCGGCCTGCCCGTGTGTGATGCGCACCTGGGCATCCGCGATCAGGTCGATGGCGCGCACCACTTGCACGGGGCTCAGTTGGTTCGCCTGCGCGTGCAGGCGGTCCAGTTCATCCGGCGCGAGCGCCCACTCCTCGCGGGCCTGCGCGCCCTGCTGCAGCAGGCACGCGTGACGCAGGTGGGTGACGAGGCCTCGCATCAACTGCTCGGGATCGGCGCCGCCGTCGAGCGCCGACTCCAGCATCTCGAAGGCCCCCGCGGCGTCGCCCTGGGTCATCAGGTCCACCAGGTCGAACAGCGTCTCGCGGCTCACGACCCCCAGCAGGTCGAGCGCGTCGGCCATCTCCACCGTGCCGTTGCCGAAGGTGGCGATCTGGTCCAGCAGCCCCAGCGCATCGCGGTACGAGCCGTCGGCAGCGCGCGCCACCAGGTCCAGCGCCTGCGGGCTCGCCTCGATGCCCTCGGCGCGCGCCACGCGCTCCAGCACGGTCATCAGGTTGGCCACCCCGGGCTTGCGCAGGGCGTAGGTCTGCAGGCGCGAGCGGATGGTGGGCAGCAGGTCCCAGGGGTGCGTGGTGCACAGGATCACCACCAGTTGCGGCGGCGGCTCCTCCAGCGTCTTCAGGAGGGCGCTCGCGGCGCCCTCCTGGATCTGGTGCGCCTCGTCCATGATGGTCACGCGGTACCGCGATGCCACCGGTGCGTACCGCACGCTCTCCAGCCACTCGCGCATCTCGTCGATGCGGCGCGCGCTGGATGCCGCGTCCACCTCCACCACGTCCAGCCAGTCGTCGCGCCCGATGCGCAGGCACGAATCGCACTCGCCGCAGGGCGTGGGGGTGGGCGCCGGGAATGCCTGGCAGTTGAGGCACCGGGCCAGGATCCGCGCGGTGGTCGTCTTGCCCGTGCCGCGCGGGCCCGAGAACAGGAACCCGTGGGCGATCGTGCCGCGCTCGAGGGCGTTGCCCAGCGTGCGCGCCACGTGCTCCTGGCCGACGAGGTCCTCGAATCGGCGGGGCCGGTACCTGTTGTAGAGGCTCTGTCCTGGGTCTGTCACGAGGGATGAGGTGTGACCGTGCACCCGCCGTCGAATACCTGCCGGGAGGTGGTGCTCGGGGACGCGACTCCGGCGAGGGAGCCCCACTGCGCGTGAGCGGGTCCGCTTAAGGCTGCTTCCTTCCGGACCTGACCTGGTTCACGGTCGCCCACCGAATGGGACCTCGCCTTCAATGCCTCGTCGTCCGAGCCCGTGCCTCCGAGTAGGACCCTCGGGCGGGGATTCAGCCCCGCTGTAGCGGATTGCGGATACAGGGCACCGCTAGCTCCCCGCCTAGCACGGTCACAGGAGTGAGGATACTTCAGTGCGACTGCTTGCGCGCGTCGGCCTCGGCCTTCGCCTGCGCACGGGCCTCGGCCTTGGCAGCCTTGGCCTCCGCCTTCCTCTCGGCCTCGTCCTTCGGCATGATGCGCGGGCTGATGCGCTGGCCCTGCTTACGGGCGTTCCGGGCACCGAAGATGGCGGCCACGCCGCCGCCGATCATCGCCATGGTGAGGGCGATGTAGAGCCACACCTTCCACCCGCCGGTGGCGCCGGTGATCGCCCACATCAGGGTTCCCCACGCCAGGCCGAGCAGGAATCCGTTGATCACCCACCGCAGGCGACCGCTGTCGCCGCCCTTCTCGCCCATGCGCCGGATCACGCCCACGCGCGGCAGTGTACGCGGGAAATCGGCTGCCGGGTGCCCGCGGCACGCCCGTGCCACTAGAATCGCGCGCTGGCCCGGCCGGAGGAGGTACGCATCGCCATCAGGGTCATGAAGTTCGGCGGCTCATCCGTCGCCGACGCCGAGAGGATCCGCGCGGTCGCGGGCCGCATCGCCGCCGCGCGCGATGAGGGCGACGACGTCGTCGCGGTGCTGTCCGCGATGGGCAAGACCACCGACGGCCTGGTGTCGTTGGCCGACGAGATCTCATCGGCGCCCGCCCCGCGCGAGATGGACATGCTGCTGTCCACGGGCGAGCGGGTGTCATGCGCGCTGATGGCCATGGCGCTGCACGACCTGGGCCATGACGCCGCGTCGTTCACGGGATCGCAGGCAGGCATCGTCACCGACACCGCCCACACCAAGGCCAAGATCATCGAAATCAACCCCGAGCGCCTGCACGCGGAGCTCGCCACCGGTCACATCGTGCTGGTGGCCGGCTTCCAGGGGATGTCCACGGATCGCAACGTCACCACGCTGGGGCGCGGCGGCAGCGACACCACGGCCGTGGCCCTGGCCGCGGCGCTCGGCGCCGGGGTGTGTGAGATCTACACGGACGTGACCGGCGTCTTCACGGCCGACCCGCGCATCGAGCCGGGCGCCCGCAAGCTGCCCCTCGTGAGCCATGAGGAGATGCTCGAGATGGCCGCCTCCGGCTCGAAGGTGCTCGCGCTCCGGTCCGTGGAGGTCGCGCGCCTCCACGACGTCCCGCTGCACGTGCGCTCGTCATTCGCCCCCGATGAGGGGACCTGGATCACCAAGGAGACCCCGATGATGGAGAGGGCTTTCGTGTCCGGCATCGCCCACAAGAGCGACGAGGCCAAGATCTCGCTGCTCGGCGTGGAGGACCAGCCCGGCGTGGCCGCCACCGTGTTCACCGCGCTCGCGGATGCGCTGATCAACGTGGACACCATCATCCAGAACGTGGGCGTGGACGGGCGGGCCGACCTTTCGTTCACCGTGCCGCTGCCGGACCTCCGCAAGGCGCTTGATGTCATCGACGGCATGGGCGACGCGCTGCCCCACCGCGAGACCATCAGCGACGACCAGATCGGCAAGGTCTCGCTGGTGGGCGAGGGAATGCGGTCGAACCCGGGCATCGCCGCCACCATGTTCCGCGTGCTCGCGGCCGAGGGCATCAACATCCAGATGATCGACACCTCGACCATCCGCATCACGGTGGTGATCGCCCGCAACGAGGTGGAGCGCGCGGTGCGCGCCCTGCATGAGGCCTTCGACCTGGCAAGTGAGGCGGAGCGCCGCGGTGTTTAACGTTGCCGTGGTGGGCGCCACGGGTGCCGTCGGCTCCACCATGATCCGCGTGCTTGAGGAGCGCGGCTTCCCGGTCACCGAACTCCGTCCGCTGGCGTCGGCCCGCAGCGCCGGCACCGTGGTGGACTACCTGGGCAAGCCGTTCGAGGTGCAGGAGCTCACCGAGGACTCCTTCGAGGGCATCCAGATCGCCCTGTTCTCCGCCGGCGGGTCACGGTCACGCGACTTCGCCCCCGCCGCCGTCGAGGCCGGCGCGGTGGTCATCGACAACTCGTCCGCGTTCCGGATGGACCCCGCCGTGCCGCTGGTGGTGCCCGAGGTCAACGAGGACGACATCCGGGGGCATCAGGGGATCATCGCGAACCCGAACTGCGTGGCGGCGCCGCTGGTGGTGGCGCTGAAGCCCATCGCCGATGCCGTGGGGCTGGAGCGGGTGATCGTGTCGTCGTACCAGTCGGTGAGCGGCACGGGCGTGGCCGCCATCGAGGAGTTGCGATCTCAGACCGCGGGCAACCTGGCCGGGGACGAGCCGGACCCGTCGGTATACCCGCACCCCATCGCCTTCAACGTGCTGCCGCACATCGACGTGTTCGAGGACAGCGGCTACACGGGTGAGGAGGTCAAGGTGGCCAACGAGACCCGCAAGATGCTGCACCTGCCGGACCTCGCGGTGTCGGCCACCTGCGTGCGCGTGCCCGTGATGCGCTCGCACTCCGAGGCCGTGCACATCGAGACCACCGAGCCGATCACGGCCGATGCGGCGCGCGAGCTGCTGATGCTCGCCCCGGGCGCTGTGGTGCGCGACGAGCCGGCCAGCAGTACCTACCCGCTCGCCCGCGACGCCGAGGGCCGGGACGAGGTGTTCATCGGGCGCATCCGCGCCGACGCATCGCACCCCAACGGCCTTGCCATGTGGATCGTGGCGGACAACCTGCGCAAGGGCGCAGCCACCAACGCGGTGCAGATCGCGGAGAGCCTGGTCACGAAGGGCTGGCTGTGATGTCCTCCGCGCGGGCGTCGTAGGGCACCGGCCCGCCCGGGGAGGGCAGCATCCGGCGCATCCGCGGCTGACCGGCATCCGCCGCCTCGCGGCACGCCCGGCATGATGGGCGGGGTGTCCCGTCGGGTTGCATCGGGGCCTCGGTCGTCGCGGGACCGTGCGCAGGATCGCACCGGCAGAGCCCCCCGAAGATGTCCTCGTACGGCTCCACCCCGGCCTCGCGCTCGGCGTCGCGCAGCAGCCCGAAGGCCTCATCCACCTGCTCCTCGACGCCGGGGAGGTGCTCGGGGGCGGTGACGCGGTCGAGTTCGGCCTGCGCCCGCCGCGCAACGCGGGTGGCCGCGTCCAGGCGGTCGTCCGCGCGTGCGTGATGCCCGGGCAGCACTGCCAGGGCATCCAGGCGCGCCCCGATGGCATCCAGGCGCACACGTGCGCGCGCGGTCATGTCCACGAGCACGCCGCGTCGCACGCGCCGGTTCCGCCGGATGCCGAATGCCGCGGCCCACACCCCGCCGATAAGCGCGATCCCCAGAAGGGCCAGCAGCGCGCGCGCGGCGTCGCTGGCGGGCGGCGCCAGCAGTGGCCCCGCCGCGGCGCGCGCGGCGGCATCGGCGCGCCGCACCGGGTCGGTGATGGCCCCCACCCGGGCCTCCCGCAAGTCGCGGGTCATCGCCCCCTGGCTGCGCGGTCCGGCCAGCCCGATGCCGCGGTTGGGGGCCACGGCCACCACCAGTCCGCCGAAGCCCAGTTCGCGACGGAGCGCACTGGCATAGGCCCGCATGGACGACGACCCGACGGGGCCGGGAACCACGGCGATGCGCACGGGGCGCCCGCCGCGCTGCAGGTCGTCCGCGACCTCCTGCAGGCGTGCCTGGGCAGCCGGGGCGTCGGCCCCTGCCACGATGGGGCTCACGTAGGCCGAGCCCTGCTCCAGCGCCTCCACCGCGGGGTCCGCCAGGAGCGCGGCGGGCGCCGCCATCAGGGCCAGCGCGGCCACCACCGCGGCCAGTCGCGCGATCATGCCGGCAAGGGGGTGCCGCCGGCCACGGGTCGTAGATCGCCCACCACCGCGCGGGCCCTCTCGGCGAGTCCGGGCACCGCGCCCCCCAGGTCCATGCGCATCAGGCTCACCTGACCGCGGATGCGGACCGCACGGAAGCCCATGCCCTCCAGCATCGCCAGGTCGAACAGCGTGTGGTTGAGCGCGGCGCGCTCCGCTGGCGCGACCTCGTCCGGATAGCGCATGGCGAAGGCCTCAACCGCCGCCATGCCACGGCCCTTCACGTCGGCGAGCGCTTCGAGCACCAGGCGTTCGATGGCGCCCGTGGCGTCCTCGTCGCTGACATAGGCGCACGTGATGAGGGCGGCATCCCGGCTGGGCGGGCCGGCGGGTAGGACCTGAGCCCGCGGGAAGGCCCGCGCGGGTCCGTACTGAAGCAGCCCGAGCACGGCGTCGCCGTCGCGGAGCATCCGCCCCCAAGGCCCGAACGACTGCTCGGTGCGGTGCGCCCAGCGGTCGCGACCCGTCTCGTCGCTGGCGCCCCGGAGGGTCTGCCAGAACACGCAGCCCGCGCAGCAGTCCGGCATCTCGCCGATGGATGCCCGTGTGAGCGGAACCGGTCGCACGCCCCCAATCTAGGCGACCGGGGCGGCGCGGCGATGCTTCCGTGAGACGCGAACGGCCCGGGGTGGCCCGGGCCGTTCGATGTCACGCGGTGGGAACCCCGGGGACAGTCACTAGGCGCCGACGGTCTCCAGGACGTCGTCCACCGGGGTGAAGTGGCGCTTGAACTCCATCGACTGCGTCGGCAGGCCCAGGGCCAGGCCGATCAACTGCGGCAGGTGCAGCACCGGCATGGCGTACTCCTCGCCCATCAGCTGCTCGGTCTTGCGCTGGTAGGCGTCCATTGCCAGATGGCACAGCGGGCACGGGGTCACCATGGCCTGCGCACCGGCGTCACGGGCACCGGACAGGGCCACGTGCGACTCCTTCAGCGCCACCTCCTCGCGGGCGAGGATGATGGGGAAGCCGCAGCAGCGCGTCTTGCCGTCGTAGTCGGCGACCTCGCCGCCCAGCGCCGTGATCAGGCGCTCCAGGCTCTGCGGTCGGTCGGGGTCCTCGAAGCCCATCACCGAGGAGGGGCGCAGCAGCTGGCAGCCGTAGTACGGCGCCACCCGGAGCCCGTTGAGGCCCCTCGGGCCGCGCTCCTCGAGCAGGGAGAGGCCCTCCTCGGTGGCCAGGTACCACAGCAGGTGGGTCACGTCGATCGTCCCCTGGTAGGGACGCGCACCGGCGTTCACCAGATCGGCGTTCACCTGCTCCAGCAGGCGCGGGTCCTCCTTCACCATCTTGTTCGCCCGGCGCAGGTTCAGCGTGCAGACGTTGCAGATGGTCAGGATGTCCGCGCCCATCTCCTCGGCCTCCGAGAGGATGCGCACGTTGAGCGTG
This sequence comes from Miltoncostaeales bacterium, assembly GCA_030829765.1. Taxonomy (GTDB): domain Bacteria; phylum Actinomycetota; class Thermoleophilia; order Miltoncostaeales; family Miltoncostaeaceae; genus SYFI01. Next base: position 9,690 of record JAUROO010000121.1, read on the forward strand.
AGGTACAGGTTGGGCTTGGCCTCGGCGATGTCGCCGGCACCGCAGCAGGTGGCCTGCGGCATGGGCAGGAGCTCGATGTCCAGCAGCGGGGCCAGGGCCTTGGTGGTCGCGTTGAGCTCCTTCGAGCTGAACTCGGCAACGCAGCCGGGGTAGTAGGCGAACTGTCGCGCCACTAGATCGTCTCCTTGACGTTCTTGATGAGCTTGGTGACCTGATCGCGGTCCTTCACCTTATGGGTGAGGGGCGACTTCGGGAGCTTGCCCTTCTGCAGCATGCGGAGGGCGAGCGGTGCGTTGAACACGCCTCCGACCGGGTCGGTGTAGCCGCCCACCAGTTGCTCGTTGAGCTTGCCGCCCTGGCGCATGGAGATGAGGAACGCCTTGGCGTGACGGGCGCCCTTGTCCTTCGTGACCTTCTCCTGGAAGGCGATGGCGCCGAGCTTCTCGATGGCATCGCGCGGATCCACGCCCTTCGGGCAGCGCTCATTGCAGAACATGCAGCGGGTGCAGTCCCAGATGCCGTGGTCGCCCGAGTACAGCTTGGCGCGGTCCTTGCGCTGCGCGTCGCGCTCATCGGCGGCGAAGCGGTAGCCCCATGCGAACGCGGCCGGCCCCACGAACTCGGGGTCAGCGGCCAGCGAGTTGCACTCGGAGTAGCAGGCGGCGCACAGGATGCAGGCGCTCTCCTTGGCCACCTTCTCCATCGCGGCCTTCGGCACCAGGCGCTCCTTGTCGGGCGCCGGGCCGTCCGGGATGAGGAAGGGCTTGACCGCCTTGAACTTCTCCCAGAACGGGGTCATGTCGACCACCAGGTCCTTGATGGGGGCGAAGTTGCCGATGGGGTCCACCTGAAGGGTGTCGGCCCCGCTCTCGGCCTTGGCCTCCTCCACCTGTGTCATGCAGGCGAGGACCGTCTTGCCGTTGACCTTGCAGGCGCACGAGCCGCAGATGGCGCTGCGGCAGGAGTACCGCACCGCGAGGGTGCCGTCCTGCTCGTTCTGGATGCGCAGCAGCGCGTCCAGGATGGTGGTCTTCTCCTCGTGGTCGAGTCGGAAGTCCTGGTGGTACGACTCCGACTCGCCGGAGTCCGGCTGGTACCGGAATACGCGGAACGTCGTGCTCGCCATCAGTAGGACCTCACCTGGGGCTCGTACTTGGTCATGGTCACCGGCGAGTAGTCGAGGCGGATCTCGCCATCGTCCAGGTACGCCAGCGTGTGCTTCATCCAGTTCTCGTCGTCGCGCTCGGTGAAGTCCGTGCGCGAGTGCGCGCCGCGGCTCTCGTGGCGGGCGATGGCGCCGGTCACCATGGTGTCGGCGAGATCCAGCAGGTAGCCGGTCTCGATCGTGTGGATGAGGTCGGTGTTGAAGGTCCTGCCCTTGTCGTCCACCACTACGCCCTGGAACTTCTCCTTGAGCTCGGTGACCGTGGCCTTGGCCTCACGGAGCGGGCCGTCCGAGCGGAACACGCCGACCTTCTCCTGCATCACGGCGGCGAGCTCGTCGCGGATCTCACCCTGGCGGGGACCGTTCTCGCGGAGCAGCAGCTCCTCGATCCGGTCCTGGGTCTCGGCGGCGGCGTTGGACGGCACGTCCGGCTCGCCCACGTCCTGGGCGTAGGCCGCGGAGGCCTCGCCGGCGCGGGCGCCGAACACCACGGCCTCCAGCAGCGAGTTGCCGCCGAGGCGGTTGGCGCCATGCACCGATACGCAGGAGCACTCGCCGGCGGCGAACAGGCCCGGCATGTGCGGGGCCGCCCCCCAGTTGTCCACGTGCACGCCGCCCATGTGGTAGTGCGCGCCCGGGCGGATCGGGATGGGCTCCTCGATCGGGTCGGTGCCTGCGAAGGCGATGGCCAGCTCGCGGATCTGCGGCAGCCGCTCCATGATGCGGTCGCGGCCCAGGTGGCGCAGGTCGAGCAGCACGCATCCATCGACCCCGCGGCCCTCCATGATCTCCGTGGCCTCGGCGCGGGACACCACGTCACGGGATGCCAACTCGAGCTTGTTCGGGGCGTACTTGCTCATGAAACGGTCCCCGTCCTTGTTCAGGAGGTACCCGCCCTCTCCGCGGGCACCTTCCGTCACGAGCACGCCGTTCGCGGCCAGCGTGGTGGGGTGGAACTGCATGAACTCCATGTCCTTGAGCGGAACGCCCTTGCGGAGGGCGAGGCTCATGGCGTCGCCGGTCGACGCGTGCGCGTTCGTCGACGGGCGGTAGACGCGGCCGGCGCCGCCGGTGGCCATCACCACGGCCTTGGCGCCGATCGTCTCGATGCTGCCGTGGATCATGTCGTAGGCCACGACCCCCACGGCGTTGCCGGAGTCATCGGTCACCAGGTCGGTGACGAACCACTCCTCGTAGGTCGGGATGTTGTACTTCACGCACACGGTGTAGAGCGTGTGCAGGATGACCAGCCCCGTCAGGTCGGCCGCGTAGCAGGTGCGCGGGAACCCGGCGCCACCGAAGGGGCGCTGGGCGATCTTGCCGGAGTCCTCCTGGCGGCTGAAGACCGCTCCCCAGTGCTCCAGCTGGTACACCTCGAGCGGCGCGCGCTGGCAGAGGATCTCGATCGCGTCCTGGTCGCCGATGTAATCGGCGCCCTTGACGGTGTCGAACGTGTGGTTCTCGGTGCTGTCCTCGGTCTCGTTGCCGAGGGCGGCGTTGATCCCGCCCTGGGCCGCGCCCGAGTGGCTGCGGACCGGGTGGAGCTTGGTCACGAGGGCGACGTCAACGCCCGCCTCGTGCGCGGCGATGGCCGCCCGCATGCCCGCAAGACCGGCACCGACGACGACGACGTCGTGTGTGCGCACTTTTCCGATACCTCCGGTTGATTGAGAGGGTTCCCGCTGCCGGAAGGGTACCGCAGGCGCCGTCTCCTGAATGTCCCTACCGACGGGACATTCGGCCCCAGACGCGGAGGGACCTCAGGCCGAGCGGAACACCGCGCCCAGCCGCTCCATCCCCACGGTGATCTCATCGGGGGACACCCCGGAGTAGGCCAGCCGCAGGGTGTTGCGGTGCCCCTCCGTGAAGCAGGCCGAGCCCGCCACGTAGATGACCCCGGACTCGCGTGCCACCGGCAGCAGTGCATCCGCGTCCATGTCGCCCGGCAGTTCGAGCCACATGAAGAACCCGCCCTCCGGCGGGGTGCAGCGCGTGCCCTCCGGCATGTGCACCAGACCCGCGGCCATGGCGTCGCGGCGCACGCGCATGAGCTCGGTGACCCGTGCGATGTTGGGGTCGAGCAGGCCGTCCTCGCACACCTTCAGCACCGCGGCCTCGGGGAGGTGCGCAGGGGAGATGTAGGTCTGGTTCGCGCGGGTCACCAGCGTGGAGATGAGGTCCGGTGGCGCGATCAGGTAGCCCACGCGCAGGCCCGGGGCCAACGTCTTCGAGAACGACGACGAGAACATCACGCGGTCGGGGCCGCCCAGCTCGTAGATGCCCGGCAGCGCCTCGCCCTCGAAGCGCAGGCGTCCGTAGGGATCGTCCTCGAGGATCCAGAAGCCGTGCTTCTCGCTGAGCGCCACGAGGGCCGTGCGCTTCTCCCGCGAGATGGTGGTGCCCGCGGGGTTGTGGAAGTTGGGGATGGTGTACACCAGCTTGGGCACGCGTCCGGCGTCGCAGGCGGCCGCGAGGGCGTCCACGTCCATGCCGTCGTCCTGCATGGGGATCGGCAGGATCTCCATGCCGTGCATCTGCGCCTGCAACAGCGCGCGGTCGTACGTGGGCGCCTCCAGGGCGATCAGGTCGCCCGGCGACAGGAAGGTCTCGAGCAGGAACACGTACCCCTCGAGCGACCCGTTGGTGATGAGCACGCGGTCGGCCGTGGTGCCGTGGTGCGCGGCCAGCCACTCGCGCAGCGGCGGGTAGCCGCCACCGGTTCCGTAGGAGAGGATGACCGTCGGGTCGTCCTCCAGGGCGGAGGTGGCGCAGCGGGCGATGAGGCCGCCATCCAGGGCCTCGGGGGCCGGGGCGCCGCGGGCGAACGAGATCACGTCAGGCACGCGGGCGAGTGTAGACGCACCGTGCTCCCGGTCGCCTGCGCGACCGGGAGCACGGTGACAGTCGTCTGCGGTCGCCTACTTCAGGCGGTCGGCGACGATCTCGGCGACTTCGGTGGGGTTGGTTCCCACCTTCACGCCGAGCGCCTCGAGGGCGTCCTTCTTGCCCTGGGCGGTGCCGGACGAGCCGGTGATGATGGCGCCGGCGTGGCCCATCTGCTTGCCCGGGGGCGCCTGGAACCCGGCGATGTAGCCCACCACCGGGGTCGACATGTTCTCGGCGATGAAGGCGCCGGCCTTCTCCTCCTCGTCCCCGCCGATCTCGCCCACCATCACGACGAGGTCGGTGTCGGGGTCGGCGTCGAACATCGCGAGCACATCGATGAACGACGATCCCACGATGGGGTCGCCGCCGATGCCCACCACGGTGCTCTGGCCGATGCCCATGTCACCGATCTCCTTGGAGATCTGGTACGTGAGCGTGCCCGAGCGGCTGATGATTCCCACCCGGCCCGGCGTGAACACGTCGGTCGGCATGATGCCCACCGTCGCCTTGCCGGGGCTGATCGCGCCCGGGCAGTTGGGGCCCAGCAGGCGCTGGTCGCCACGCTTCAGGTGCGTGTACACGCGCATCATGTCGTGCGCCGGAATGCCCTCGGTGATGGCGATGGTGAGGTCGATCCCGGCGTCCAGCGACTCGTAGATGGCGTCCGTCGCGAACCGCGGCGGCACGAAGATCATCGACGTGTTGGCGCCCGTCGCCTCCACGGCGTCGCGCACCGTGTTGAACACCGGGATGCCGTCCACGTCCTGCCCGGCCTTGCCCGGGGTGACGCCGGCCACCACGTTGGTGCCGTATGCCTTGTTGCGGAGGGTGTGGAACTGGCCCTCGCGGCCGGTGACGCCCTGCACCACCAGCTTCGTGTTCTCATCGACCAGGATGCTCACGCGGCCTCCTTCGCGAGCTCCACGGCGCGCTTGGCGGCCGAGAGCATCGTGGGCTCGACCACCACGTTGGCCGGGGCGCGATCGGCGATGATGGCGCGCCCCTCCTCCGCGGCGGTCCCGTCGAGGCGCACGACGATGGGGAGCGTGGCCCCCAGCGTGTCGAGCGCCGTGAGGAGGCCCTCGGCCACCTCGTCGCACCGCGTGATGCCGCCGAAGATGTTGATCATCAGCGACTTCACCTTCGGGTCGCTCAGCAGCACCTCGAGCGCGGTGGCCACGGCCTCCGCGTTCGATCCGCCACCGGCGTCCAGGAAGTTGGCGGGCGTGCCGCCGGCGAGCGCCACCACGTCCAGGCTGCTCATCACGATGCCGGCGCCGTTCCCCATGATCCCCACGTCGCCGTCCAGCTTCACGTAGGTCACGCCGCGCTCGTGCGCCATGCGCTCCTGCGGGTCATCGGTGACGCTCTCCTGCAGCTCGGCGAGGTCGGGGTGGCGGTACAGGGAGTTGTTGTCGATCGAGACCTTGGCGTCGAGCGCCACCACGCGGTCGTCCGCCGTCCAGATGAGGGGGTTGATCTCGATGAGCGTGGCCTCGAGGTCGATGAACGCCTCGTAGGCCTTCATGAGCGCGTCGAGGACGCCCTTCTGCGCGGGCACGTCGATGCCCGCGTGGTAGATGAGCCACCGGGCGTCGTGCTGCTGGAACCCGATCAGCGGGTCCACGTGCAGCCGGGCGAGCGCCTCGGGGTGCTCCTCGGCGACGGCCTCGATGTCCATTCCGCCCATGGCGGAGAGCATCACGAGGGGCTTCTTCGCCGAGCGGTCGAAGGTGACCGAGGCGTAGTACTCCTTCTTGATGTCCGAGGCGGCCTCGATCCACACGCGCTTCACCGTGTGGCCCTTGATGTCCATGCCCAGGATGTTCTGCGCCTCGGCGTAGGCCTCGTCCGGCGTCCCCGCCAGCTTGATGCCGCCGGCCTTGCCGCGGCCGCCAACCTGAACCTGCGCCTTGACCACGACCGTTCCGCCGATGGCCTCGGCGGCCGCCTTCGCCTGCTCGGGCGTGTCCGCGATCTCGCCGCTCGGCACGGCCAGGCCATGCCGGGCGAACAGCTGCTTGCCCTGGTACTCGAAGAGATCCACCCGCGTCCCTTGTCTCGCTGTCAGTGAACGGCCGCGCACGGGTCATCCCGCCGCGGGCCGGTGGGGCACTCTACCCATGACGCCGCGGCGGGCGGCCGGGATACGCTCGGGTGCATGTCCGGTGACGTCGATCTCGCCGCGCGCCTGGAAATGCTGCTGGTGCTGCAGTGGCTCGATGACGGCCGCCCGCCGGAGGGCGATGTGATGGTGTCGGTCTCCACTGCCGCGGCGGAGCTGGGACGGGAGGGGCCGTCGGGCCTCCTGGCGGTGATGGGGGCGCTCGGTGCGCTGGAGGAGGCCGGTCGCGTCCGCGTGGAATGGCCCGGACGGCCAGGGGACGCCGGTGAGGCGCGGGTGCTGCTCTCCCGCGACATCACGCGCGATGCCGATCGGTTGTTCGGGACCGGGGCCTAGCGGCGCAGCAGGCGCACGGCGATCGCGACGCCCACGGCCGCGCCGATGATCGCCCCCGCCACGAGCGCCGTGGTCCGGTTTGCGGTGGCGGGGTCGAGCGCCGCCACCAGCGCCGCCGCCACCCCGGTCCCGATGACACCCACGAGCAGCGCGGCACCGGTGGCGATGCCGAGCGTGCGGGCACTGGGCGCCTCCCATCGGGAGTCCTCAGGGGAATCGGTGGTGGTCGCACCCGCGAACAGCCGGACATCCTCCGGGTCGCGGGCCGTCACCGCGATGCCGCTCGCAACATCGACGAGCGTCTCCGGGTACGTGGTTGCCTCCCGGGCCAGGCGGCGCAGGGCCACGCCCGTGCGTGCCAGGTGCAGGGGGTCGCGCGGCAGCGCACGGGCCATGGCCGCCGCGGTCAGGGCCGCGGCCCGGTCGGCCGGCAGGTCGCCCGGCACGATCACGGGCTCGGTGTCGTCCGGGTCGTCACCCGGCTGGAGCAGCAGGTCGGCCACGGCGGCGCCGGGCGGTGGCGCCACCTCCCCGGGTGGCACCGACAGGCCGCCGATCTCGCAGCGGCCGGTGAGGTCCACGAGGTCGTCGGGGTCCGACGCCGCGAAGGCCCGGGCGACCGCCCGCCGTCCGGCATCGGGGCTCGCGGCGAGTCGGTCCGCGGCCAGCGCGACCCCGCATGCCAGCACGGCCCGTCGCACGGTCTCGCGATCGGCGCCGCCCGGATCCACCAGGGCACCCGCCGATGCGCGCCCGGCGCCCAGCAGTCCCGCCCACATGACGACGCGCGTCATGTCAGCCGATGACGGCGATGACCTCGTCGGCGGCCACCGACTGGCCGGCCTCGACATTGATGGCCGAGATCGTGCCGCCGGTGTGGGCCGTGACCTCGTTCTCCATCTTCATGGCCTCGACGATGCAGATCACATCGCCCTCGGCGACCTCCCGGCCCGCCTCCACGGCCACGCTCAGCACCGTGCCCTGCATGGGCGAGTGCACCTCGCCGGTGGCCCCGCCGCCTGCCGATCCATGGTGGCCGCCGCCCTGCCGCTCGCGCTTCCTCGTCGGCGCGGGGGCACCTGCGGGCCCGAGGTCCTTCTCGGGGATGAACAGGCGCACGTCGAACCTGCGGCCGCCCACCTCGGCGACCATCGCGCGCTCGGCCACGGGCCCGGCCTCGGGCGCCTCCGGCGCCGGGGGCGGCCCGCCGTCGCGCGGCGGCAGTGGCGTGTTCTCCTCGGCCATCAGCTTCAGGGCCTCGTGGCACGCACCGCCGTCGATGAAGTCCTGCTGCTGCAGGAGCCAGATGTGGAATGGGATCAGCGTGGTGGTGCCCTCCACCACGTACTCGTCCAGTGCCCGCAGCATGCGCATGCGCGCCCGCTCGCGGTCGACATCCCAGGTGATGAGCTTGGCCACCATGGGGTCGTACATGTCGCTGATGACCGAGCCGCCCTGCACGCCCGAGTCCACGCGCACGCCGGGGCCGGCAGGCTCCCGGTACGCGGTGATCGGCCCGGGGGTGGGCAGGAACCGCTTCTCGGCGTCCTCCGCGTTGATGCGGCACTCGAACGCATGACCGCGCGGGTGGATGTCGTCCTGGGTGAGGCCGATGGCCTCGCCCGCCGCGATGCGGATCTGCTCGCGGATCAGGTCGAGCCCGGTGACCATCTCGGTCACGGTGTGCTCCACCTGGATGCGCGTGTTCATCTCGAGGAAGAAGAACTCCTCGCCCGACACCAGGTACTCGAGGGTGCCGGCGGACCGGTAGCCCACGGCCTCGGCGGCATGCACCGACGCCTCGCCCATGCGCCGGCGCAGGTCCTCGCCCACGATGGGCGACGGGGTCTCCTCCACCAGCTTCTGGTGGCGGCGCTGCACCGAGCAGTCGCGCTCGCCCAGCCACAGCGTTGTGCCGTGGGCGTCGGCGAGCACCTGGATCTCCACGTGCCGGGGGTCCGGCAGATAGCGCTCCAGGTACACGGTGCTGTCGGCGAAGAACTTCTCGCTCTCCCGGCGCGCCCCCTCGAACGCGCCTTCGAGGTCCTCCGGCGAGAGCGCCACGCGGAAGCCCTTGCCACCGCCGCCCGCAGCGGCCTTCACTGCGATGGGGTAGCCGATCTGCTCGGCGATGCCGGTGGCCTCGGCCACATCCGCCACGCCCTCGGTGACGCCCGGCACGATCGGCACGCCCGCGGCGTCCATCAGTGCGCGCGCGGCGGTCTTCGAGCCCATGGCGTCAATCGCGTCGGCCGGCGGGCCGATGAAGGTGACCCCGGCGTCCTCGCATGCACGCGCGAACGGCGCGTTCTCGGCCAGGAACCCGTAGCCCGGGTGCACGGCCTCCGCGCCCGCAGCCGCGGCCACCTCGAGGATCTTCGGGATGTTCAGGTAGGTGTCGGCCGCCGGGCCCGCGCCCAGCGAGTGGGCCTCGTCGGCGAACTGCACGAACAGCGCGTCGCGGTCGGCCTCGGAGTACACGGCCACCGAGCGGATGCCCATCTCGCGCAGCGTGCGCATCACCCGGATCGCGATCTCGCCACGGTTGGCGACCAGCACCGCCTTGAACATCAATGACTCCTCATGTGATCGGCGGGCCGGCCCGCGCCCTCGCGGATGGCCGCCCGCCGCCACATCGACCGGTAGGCGGCGGGGCG
>JAUROO010000122.1 GCA_030829765.1 Miltoncostaeales bacterium
ACCGCGTGCACGACCCCGGCACCGTCGGAGCCCGGCGTGAGGGGCAGTGGCACCTTCGCGACGCCCTTGCGCACGAAGACATCGCGGCGGTTGAGCGCAGCGGCCCGCAGGGCGACGACGACCTCGCCGGGGCCGGGCTGCGGGTCGGGGACCTCCTCGAGCACCAGGACCTCCGGGCCGCCGGGCTCGTGCATGCGGATCGCCTTCAAAGCCAGTTCCTCCTGTGGGCGTCGGTGGTGGGTGAGGTTACCCGTACGCCGTGGAGGTCAGCCGGATGGGCGTGTGGCGTCAAGCATCGGGGCGATCGCCACGTCGACGCCATCGCGGCGCCAGGTGACCGTGGTGGCGCCGGTCGCCCGCCCGATCGGCTGTCCGGCGGTGACGGCGAGGCCCTCATTGATGCCGGGCTCATAGGAGGCCAGCGGGCTCATGCCGATCACGTCACGGTCCGTTCCCTGAACCCAGAACCCGATGCCAGCGGACGCGTCATCGGGGGTGGCCCGGCGGAGCGTGCCGGTGATCGGTGCCACCACGAGGGCACCGGGGGCCGAGGTGATCGTGCTGAGGCCCTGCCCGCTGGGCGCATGACCCACGGGCGATCCCTCCGGCGGGGCAATGGGGAAGGCGAAGCCGGGCAGCACCGCGGGTGCGCCGGTGCGCGGGTCGGCGCCATCGGATGGCCCGGCTCCGGTGGCGGCCGGCGGCCTGCCGCCCCACATCACCACGACGCCCGGGCCGTCGGTGGGCGTGACTGCGGGGATGACCGCGGGGACCGGGGCCGCGCCGGGGGTGGCCGGCGCCGCGGTGGCACCGGCGGGCGCGCACGCGGGCAGCGCATCCTGCGCCGATGCCTGCACGGGGCGACCGGGGTCGCCTCCGAGCGTGGTGAAGAAGGCCGACACGCCTGACGGCCATGCGCCGTTCAGCCCGCCGGGGTCGTTCGCGGCGCCGACGGGCGCCCACCGCGCACCGATCTGCGGGATCGTGACGAGGCCATCGCTCGAATAACGCGCGAGCGTGCGCGCGGCCATCGCGATGGCATCCGACTCATCATCGAACGCGATGCCCGGCCCGAGACCGAACGGATTGCGGACCGCCTGGGCGGGCCCGTAGGTCTCGAGCATGGTCTCGTGCGCCGCGATGGCGACCAGGGCCCGCGGGTCGATGTCGTTCGCGAGGCCCTCCCGCACGAAGGCGGCTCCGTCGCCGGCCAGCGGGCTGCCGGCCGCGGCCAGCTGCGCGTCGAGTGCACGTGCGTCGGCCTGCCCCGTGCATCGAAGGGAATCCGACCACGTACCGGCCGACCCGCCGGCGGCGGCGACCAGGACGATTCCCGCCGCCACGATGGCGGCCCCGGTGATGCGGGCAGGGTGGAGGAGCATCATGCGCCGCCACCATAGCCGCGTCACCCGGCGCCGTCACCGGATAGCGTGGCGGCGTGTCATCCCCGGGATCCCCAACGCGCGCGGTGGCCATCGCACTGATCGTGCTGACCGCGCTGGCCTTCATCGGCGTGCTGGTCGGGCTCGCGATCGGTCAGGTGGCCGTCGCCGGGGCATCGGGCCTCGTGCTCGTGCTGCTCTGGTTCGTGCTGCGCGCCATCCAGAAGCGCGGTGACGCCTAGGTCGTGAGGTCGCCTGCGCGCACGACGCGCGCGACGGCCACGGCGAGGGCCAGCAGCATGACGACGAGGCTTGCCATGCACCACGGGCAGAGGGCCTCGATCAGGAAGAGCTCGGCGTACAGCAGCCAGAGCGAGAACAGCACCCCGCCCACGGACGTGACGAGTCCGAGGAGTCGACCCCAGAAGCCCGGGATCAGGGCTGACGCCAGCATGAGGGCGTATGTGATGAACCCGAGGTACGACAGCGACACCCCGAAGATCTGGGCGTACTCGGAGTTCTGCACGGTCGCGCAGCCGCCTCCGATGACGCATGCCGGGGAGCCGCCGGTCAGGCGTTCCCACGAGAGATAGCCGGTGATCCCCAGCCCGAGCACGGCGAGGACGCCATGCGCGGTGCGCAGGGCACCCGCGCTGGGGTTCAGCGGACCGCCTCGATCGCTGCGAGCACCTCGTCGGAACCCTTGGCGCCGGCGATGACCTGCTTGCCGCCCGGACCGGTGATGATGAACGTGGGCGTGGCATTCACCCCGTTGGCGGTGGCCCGGTCGGCGACGGCGAACAATTCATCCCCCGATGCGTCGCCCGAGCGCGCCGCGTTCCACGCCGCGACGTCGAGGCCCGGGGTGCTGCCGGCGATGCCGGTCAGGAGGTCCTCCGTGACCCACCCCTTGTTCTCCTCGCCCTGGTTGGCGTAGAGGATCTCGGTGAAGGCGAAGCCGCGGTCCTGCTCGGCCGCCGCCGCGATGGCGATGGCGGCGGTGGAGGAGTCAGGGCCGAGGAACGTGAGCGGCTCGATGATGAGGCGCGCCGTGCCGTCCTTGACCGGACCCGTGATCACAGCCGGGATGATGTCCTCGCTGGCCGACTTGCACACCGGGCATTGCGGGTCGATGAACTCCCGGACCGTCACCGGTGCACCGGCCTTCCCGATGGCGAAGCCGGCCTGGGGGGCCCCCTTGGTCAGGGTCACCACGGCATCGGCCCCGCGGATCTCGGAGGCCGTGGGCTCGGAGGATGAATCGCCGCCCGAGACGCTCACGACGATGAGCGCGACCACGATGGCGACGACCGCCACCACCGCCCCACCGATCAACCAGCCATTACGTGACACGCGCGTACTCCCCGGAATCGCCTCGGTTGCCCGCTTCCGCGGGCGCCGCCATCATCTCATGAATCAGGACAGGTCGAAGTCCATCTGTCCTGTCGCGCCCGGGCCATCGATCCTGTCCATGGGCGCCTCGGTGGCCGTGGCCGTCGCGGCGGCGTCCTGTGCCAGCCGATCCGCGCGCTCATTGAGGTCATGGCCGGCGTGCCCGCGCACCAGGGTGGGCGATACCGAGTGGTGCCGGGTGATCTGCACCAGGAGCCGTTCCCACAGGTCGCGGTTGGCGACGGGCTTCTTCCCCGAGGTACGCCACCCGCGGCGCTGCCATCCGCCCAGCCAGTCGTCGGTGATCGCCTTCGCGAGGTACGACGAATCGGTGACCAGCTCCACGGCAGAGCGCTCGGGGGCGGCGGCAAGGCCCTCAATCGCCGCCATGAGTTCCATCCGGTTGTTGGTACTGGGCGCCTCGGCGCCGGTGAGCACCAGCTCCGAACCGTCGGGCGCGATGACGATGGCCGCCCAGCCCCCGCGGGACGCGTCGGTGCCGTTGCCTGAGCATGCGCCGTCGGTGACGACGCGCGTGGAGGGTGGGTGGCGATGTGGCATGGGCGGTCAGCATAGATGCGCCTTCCGCCGGACCCGGGCACCCCCGGGTGCGGCGTTGCGGCCTACGGTCGCCGGGGTGGAGACGATCATCCTCCTTGCCGCTCTGGTGCCGGTTGTGGTGAGCGACCTGCGCGCGCGGATCATCCCCGACGTGATCGTGGTTCCCGCCGCCGTGGCCGTGGCGGCGGTCGCCATCGCCGTGGGTCGTCCGTGGTGGGGCCCGCCCGCCGCAGCCGCGCTGGTGGGCGGCGTGGTGCTCGTGCCGGCGCTCGCACGCCCTGAGGGAATGGGCATGGGGGATGTGAAGCTCGCCGCCCTCATCGGTGCCGCCCTCGGTCCTGCACAGGGCCTCGCGGCCCTGCTCACCGGGCTGCTCGTCGCCGCCACGTGGGGTGCTGCCATCGCGCGGGCACGCGCGGTACGGACCTCGACCGTTGCGTTACCGCTCGCGCCATTCCTGGCGGCAGGCGTCCTGGTGGTGGTCGGTCCGGGCGCGTTCCTACACTCGGCGCATGGAGCAGGCCCTGGTAACCACCCTCCGGCCGGTGCGGCCCTACGACCTGCGACTGTCGGCGAGAGGGACGGCCGGGGGCACCCGCAGGTGGCAGGGGGCCGTGCTGGCCCTCGCGCTCGCGACCCCGGAGGGCCCCGCGCGCGCGGCGGTACGCCAGCGCCACGATGGTGACCTCGAGGTGGCGGTCCGCGCGACGGATCCGGCCCCGGCCCTGGACGCCCTGCGATTCGCCCTTGCGGTGGATGTCGATCACGCCCCCTTCCTGCGAATGGCACGCCGCGACCCGCGCATGGCGACGGTGGGCGTGCGGCGCAACGGGTACCGACCCGCTCGTCGCGGGTCTGTGGCGCAGTCCGTGATTGCTGCGGCCTGCGGGCAGTTGGTGACCGGGGGCGAGGCGGCGCGGATGGAGCGCGCCATCGTCGCGATGGCCTCGCCGCGGATGGATGACGGCCTCTCCCTGCCGCCGACGTCGGAGGCCCTGGCCGGGCTCGCACCCGCGCGGGCGGCATCCTGTGGCCTCGCCGCGCGCCGCGCCGGCGCCATGGTGCGCCTGGCCCGGGGCATGGACCTCGAGCGCCTGCATTCGGCATCCACGGACCGGATGACCGCCCGGCTGGTGCGGGAGCCCTGGCTCGGCCCCTGGAGCGCGGGGATAGTGGGCACCTATGGCCTCGGGCGCCTGGACGCTCCCATGATCGGCGACCTCGGCCTCATGCGCATCGTGGCAGCGGAGACCGGGCGCTGGCCGGAGCCCCACGAGACACGCGCTCTCGTGGAGCGTTACGGGGAATGGAGCGGGCTCGCGAGCGCCTACCTGCTGATGCACCCGCTCGCCCGCGTGGTGCGCCCGGCCCATGCCCACCACGCTGCCTGAGTCCCCGGCAGGCGACGGGGGCCGGGCCGGTATGCTGCCCGCCGCATGGCCTTGACCTACCGAACAGCCGGCGAGTCGCACGGTCCGGCCCTCACCACGATCATCGAGGGCCTGCCCGCCGGCCTGCCGTTGTCCCCCGATGACATCGACGCCGACCTGGCGCGTCGCCAACTGGGCTACGGGCGCGGGGGCCGCCAGAAGATCGAGACCGATCGCGTGCAGGTGACGGCGGGCATCCGGCATGGGCGCACGCTGGGCAGCCCGGTGGCGTTGATGGTGATGAACCGGGACTTCGCCAACTGGTCGGAGGACCGCATGGCGATCTGGGAGCCGGCCTCGGGCGTGGACCCGATCACCCTGCCGCGGCCCGGCCACGCAGACCTCGCGGGCATGCAGAAGTACGAGACCGACGACCTGCGCAACATCCTCGAGCGCGCGAGCGCCCGCGAGACGGCCGCCCGGGTTGCCGCGGGCGGCGTCGCCAAGGCCCTCATCCGCCGGTACGGCATGGCGGTCCGAAGCCATGTGGTGCAGGTGGGGCCCGAGCAGGCCCCCACGCGCGACGACCTGTCCCTCGCGGACTTCGACGGCGTGGATGACAGTCCCGTGCGCGCCCTCAGCGGCGAGGCATCCGACCGCATGCGGGCGGCCATCAAGGCGGCCGGACAGGACAGCGACACGCTCGGCGGCATCTTCGAGGTGTGGGTGTTCGACCCGCTTCCCGGCCTGGGGTCACACGTGAGCGGCGAGACCCGGCTGGACGGGCGGATCGGCCAGGCGATGCTGGGGATCCAGGCCATCAAGGGGGTGGAGATCGGCGCGGGCTTCGAGCTCGGCCGCATCCGGGGCAGCGCGGCGCATGACGAGATCTTCTGGACCGAGGATCGTGGATACCACCGTCGCACCAACCGCTCGGGTGGCCTGGAGGGGGGCATGACCCATGGCGCCCCACTCGTGGTCCGTGCTGCCATGAAGCCCATTGCCACCCTCAGTCGCCCGCTGGCCTCAGTGGACGTGCAGAGCAAGGAGGCCACCGCGGCGTTCAAGGAGCGCTCGGACATCTGCGCCGTGCCGGCCGCCGCCGTGATCGGCGAGGCGGTCGTCGCCTTCGTACTCGCCCAGGCGCTGGTCGAGAAGTTCGGCGGCGACTCGGTGGCCTCCCTCGATGCCGCCGTGGATCGCTACCGAGCGGTCCTGGCGCGCTAGGCGTGGGCATGGAGCGCTGGGTCGCGCTCGCCGGCTACATGGGAGCGGGCAAGTCGACCGTGGGCCGTCGAGCCGCCGATCTGCTGGGCGCGCAGTTCCTCGACGTGGATGATCTCGTCGAGGCGCACGCGGGGCAGTCGATCCCCGAGATCTTCGCGCAGCGCGGCGAGTTGTGGTTCCGCCGGACCGAGGAGGACCTGATCCGCGAGAACCTGGGGGCCGACCCCGGCGTGCTGGCACTCGGCGGCGGCGCCCTCGGCAGCAGGCGCACCCGTGACCTGCTGGGGCGCACCGCATGGGTGGCGTGGTTGCGCATCGACCCGGCACTGGCGTGGGATCGCGTGGGCGGCCGCCCGGGTCGCCCGCTCGCCCTCGACCGCGACCGCTTCGTCCGCCGCGCCGTGGAGCGCGAGCACGTCTACCGTGAGGCCGCCGACGTGATCCTTGACGCGGCACTGCCCCCTGATGAGGTCGCCCGCGACCTTGTCGACTGGATCGGTGGCGGCGGCCCGGATGAGGAGCGGGCGGGATGAGCACGGTCGCCCCGGAGCCGGTCCTGCGAGCGCAGATCGGCGTGCGCACTGTGCCGGTCCACCTCGGGACGGGCGTCATCGGCGCCGTCGGGCCCGTGCTGGCGGCTGCAGCGCAGGGCGACGGCGTGCTGGTGGTGGTGGACGATGGCGTCCTGCCCGCGGGCGAGCAGGTCGCGGAGTCGTGCCGTGATGCCGGAATGCGCGTGCATGTCGAGGCCGTGCCCGCGGGCGAGGCCTCGAAGAACCTGGGCGAACTCGAGCGCCTCGCCCGCGCCGCTGCGCGCGCGGGCATCCGCCGCCGTGACGCCGTGGTGGCGGTGGGCGGCGGCGTGGTGGGTGACCTGGCGGGGTTCCTGGCGGCCTCGTATCAGCGCGGCGTGCGCCTGGTGCAGGTTCCCACCACCCTTCTCGCGATGGTGGATTCGGCCCTCGGGGGAAAGACGGGCGTGGACCTGCCGGAGGGAAAGAACTACGTGGGTGCCGTGTACCAGCCCGAGGCCGTCGTGATGGACCCGGTGGTCCTCGGCACGCTCCCGGCGCGCGAGCTGTCGTGCGGGTTCGCCGAGGTCGTGAAGTACGGCCTCCTCATGGGCGGCGACCTGATGGAGATCGTCGCCGCGTGGCCTGAGCTGCCCGGCCCGGATGACGCCCTGGCCGACCTGATCCGGCGCTGCGCCCAGTGCAAGCTGGAGGTCGTGGCGGAGGACGAGATGGACCTCGGCCGCCGGGCGATCCTGAACCTCGGGCACACGGTCGGCCACGGCATCGAGGCCGCGGGGGGGTACGACCTGTACCACCACGGCGAGGCGATCTCGCTGGGCCTGCTGGCCGCCCTGCGCGTGAGCGAGAGGGAGCTCGGGCTCGATCCCACGTGGCGCCGGCGCACGGCGGACACCCTCGGGAGGCACGGTCTCCCGGTGATGCTCGATCCGTCGGTGGACGTCGACCAGGTCATCGAGATCATGGGCCGCGACAAGAAGTCCGATGGCCGCGCCCTGAACATGGTGCTCCTGCGCGCGCCGGGGGATGTCCTCACCCACCAGGACCCCGATCCGGCCGTGGTGCGCGCGGCCGTGGAGGAGCTCGTTCCGTGATCACCATCGCCCTTCTGCATGGACCGAACATCAACATGTTGGGCCGCAGGCCCTCACAGCACTACGGCACGCTCACGCTCCCGGAGCTCGAGGCCCAGGTGCGGACGTGGGGTGCGGAGCGTGGCATGCGCGTGGGCACGTTCCAGACGAACCATGAGGGCGCATTCCTGGAGCACGTGCACGGCCTGGCCGGTGCGGTCGACGGGGCGATCGTGAACCCCGGCGCGTGGACCCACTACCAGTACTCCATCCGCGATGCGCTCGAGGTGATGGGCGCACCCTTCGTAGAGGTGCACCTGTCCGACGTGAACGCGCGCGAGGAGTTCCGCCGCGTGTCGGTGGTACGCGACATCGCCCTTGCGACCGTCTCGGGGAAGGGGCCCGAGGGGTACCGCGAGGCCCTCGACCTGCTGGCCGCGGAGATTGCGTGAGCATCGCCGCGCGCCAGGGGCGCATCCGCGAGGAGTTGCGCGGCCAGGGGCTCGACGCGGTCGTCGTCACCGATCTGGTCAACATCCGCTACCTGAGCGGCTTCGTGGGCTCCAACGGCGTCCTGGTGGTGGGGCCGACCTCCCTCGTGCTGCTGACCGATTCGCGGTATGCCACCGCGGCGCGCGACCAGGTGACGGATACCGACGTCGTGATCGCCGGCCGCGACCTGCTGGACCGGCTGGCCGAGACGGTGCCCCGCGGACGCGTGGGCTTCGAGGCCGAGAACGTCACGGTGGCCCGTCGCGATCGGCTCGCGGCGCGGCTGGAGGGGGTGGATCTGGTCCCCACGGCGGGTATCGTCGAGGGGCTCCGCGTGGTGAAGGATCCGGGCGAGCTCGACCTCATCCGCGATGCCACGCGCATCGCGGACGCCGCGCTCTCCGAGCTCATCACGCGCGGATTTGCCGGGCGCACCGAGGCCCGGGTTGCATGGGACCTCGAGGGGGCCATGCGCGATGCCGGGGCCGAGGGCGCGAGCTTCGACATCATCGTCGCCGGGGGCGCGCATGGCGCGCTGCCGCACGCCGTTCCCAGGGCTGTTGCGGTGCCCCCCGACACCCTGGTCGTGGTGGACATGGGCGCCCGGGTGGGTGGATATGCATCGGACTGCACGCGCACGCTCTGCACCGGTACGCTCCCGCGCGCGCTCGAGGAGGCCTATGCGGTGTGCCTCGAGGCCCAGCGCGCGGCCCTCGCCGCCTGCCGGCCGGGAGTCCACTCGGGGGACCTCGACTCGGTTGCCCGGGGGGTCATCGCGGACGCCGGCCTCGGGGAGCACTTCGGCCACGGCCTCGGGCACGGGGTGGGCCTCGACATCCACGAGCGCCCGTGGCTTCGTCAGGAGGGCGGGGAGGTGCTCAAAACCGGCATGGTTGTGACAATCGAACCGGGGATCTACTTCGAAGGGGTCGGCGGGGTGCGCATCGAGGACCTGGCCATCGTCACCGATGACGGGTGCGAGGTGCTCACCGGCGTGCCGACCGACCTGACCACGACGACCATCTAGGAGCGGGCCGTGGGGGCCATCAGCAGCAACGACCTGAAGAACGGATGGGTGCTCGACATCGACGGTGATCTCGTGTCCGTCGTGTCGTTCCAGCACGTCAAGCCCGGCAAGGGCGGCGCGTTCGTGCGCACCAAGCTCAAGGGACTGGCCAAGGGCAACGTGGTGGACAAGACGTTCCGCGCGGGCGAGAAGCTCGAGCGGGTCACCACCGAGACCAAGAACATGCAGATGCTCTATGAGGACGGCGATGCCTTCGTCCTCATGGACTCGGAGACCTACGACCAGATCTCCGTGCCGAAGGAGGCGATCGAGGCGGTCGACCTGATCGCACCGAATTCCGAGGTGCAGGTGCTGTTCGTGCGCGACGCCCCCTTCCGTGCCGAGCCGCCGGCGTCGGTCGAGCTGGCCGTGGCGCAGACCGATCCGGGCGTGAAGGGCGACACCGTCTCGAACGTGACGAAGCCCGCCACTCTGGAGACCGGCGCGACCGTGAACGTGCCGCTGTTCGTGAACGAGGGTGACCGCATCAAGGTGGACACCCGTACCCGGGAGTACGTGAGCCGAGCATGAGCACAGACGCCTCCGAGACCGCAATCGGGCTGGTCGACGTCACGCTGCGCGACCTGGGCACCCCGCCGTGGGGGGCCCGGATCGCGCCTGACGACCTGGGAGCTGCAGCGGCCGCGCTCGCGCCCGTGGGAGCCCGCGTGATCGAGGCGATCGATCCGGCCGCGGCCCGCGCCTGCATGGACGGGCGCACCGAGAGCCCGCTGGATCGCCTGCGCGTGGTGGCGCGGCACGCCGGGGGTGCGCGGCTCGGGATCGTGGTGACCGGTCGCACCCTGCTGGGGGAGGTCCCGGTGGGTGCTGGCGTCGCCGCGCGCCTCGTGGCATCCGCCGCCGCCAGCGGCGCGGCGCGCGTGCGCGCCTACGACGCCCTCAACGATCCGGACGCCCTGCGCGGCGTCGCCGAGGGTGCGCGCGAGGCCGGGATCGACTTCGTCCCCACGCTCGTGCTCGGCCCGGTGCCGGGGGCCGACGACGCGCGATGGGTGGAGGAGGCCCTCGCGCTGTCGCAGCTGCCGGGCGCGACGTCCCTGTGCATCTCGGACCTGGGCGGCAACCTCACCCCGGTCGCCATGGGCCTGCTGGTGGGCAACGTCACCGCGCAGTGCGCGCTGCCCGTGGAAGTGTCGCTCCGCGCCACCGGTGGGCTGGCCTCGATGTCCGCGCTCAGCGCGGCACTTGCCGGGGCGCATGCCATTCATGCCTCGGTGGGTGCGGCTGCGCTCGTCGCGGGGCGCCCGTCGGCCGAGGCGCTGTACGTGGCGCTCCATGGGGGCGACCGCGAGTTCGACGTGGACGTCCCCGCCCTTGAGGAGGCCGGCCGGGTGCTGTGGCCCCTCGTGGCGCAGGAGCGGGTGCGCCGCGCGGCGGAACTCGCCGGCGGGCCCCAGCTGCAGTTGCCGCCTGACCTTGCTGCCGGGCTCCTCGCGCGGCTCGCGCGGCAGGGGCTGGCGGCGCGTGCGCACGAGGCCGCCGATGAGTGCGCCGCGGTGTGCCGCGACCTCGGCGGTGTCACCTTCGCCCCGCCCGTGGGGGAGGCCATCGTCGCCCAGGCCGCCCGGCACGTGGTGGACGGCGTGCGGTGGCGCGAGACCACGCCGTTGCTGGCGGACGTCGCCCTCGGGGCGCGCGGCCGCCTGCGGGTGGAGGTCTCTGAGGATGCGCTGGCCGTGGCCCGTGGCGCAGGGGGCACCGGCGAACCGGCCGACCTGGCCGCCGTCCTCGCGGATGCGCCCTCGGACGTATCGGAGGAGGACGCCGTCATCCTCGCGCAGTTCCCCGAGGCGGGGCGCCGCCTCGTCGACCGTCGTCGGTCCCTCGCGGCCGAGGAGGCCGGTGATGAGGGGATGGCGATCGACCGCGGCCTCATCGAGACGCTGGTGCAGGTTGTGGAAGGGGCCGGGCAGTCGGAGGTGAGCGTCGAGGTGGGCGGCGCCCGTGTGACGGTGCGCCCCGCGGTGGCCGCCGCAGCCGCCGCACCCGGGGCGGCTGCCGCCCCGGCGGACGACGGCATCCGGGTGGAGAGCCCGATGGTCGGCACGTTCTACTCGGCGCCCAATCCCGACGCCGAGCCCTTCGTGGCGGTGGGCGACCGGGTGGTTCAGGGCCAGGTGCTCTGCATCATCGAGGCGATGAAGATCTTCAACGAGATCACTGCCGAGAGGGCGGGCACTATCACCGAGATCCCCGTGGGCAACGCCGAGCCCGTTGAGTTCGGCCAGACGCTGTTCGTGCTGGCGCCGTGAAGCTGCTCGTCGCCAACCGTGGGGAGATCGCCGTCCGGGTCATCCGCACGGCACGCGAACTGGGCATCCCGACCGTGGCCGTCTACTCGACGGCCGATGCCCAGACGCCCGCCGTGGAGATGGCCGACGAGGCCGTGTGCATCGGCCCTCCGCCGGCCCGGGAGTCATACCTGGACGTGCGCAATGTGATCGGCGCCGCCGAGGTGACCGGCTGCGATGCCGTCCATCCCGGATACGGATTCCTCTCGGAGAATCCCGAGTTCGCGACCGAGTGCGCGCGCAACGGCATCCGCTTCGTGGGGCCGGCGCCCGAGGTGATGCAGCGCATGGGCGACAAGATCGAGGCCAAGCGCGCCGCCATCGAGGCGGGACTGCCCGTGCTGGGCGGATCCGATGGCCCTGTCACAGACATGGAGATCGCCCGCGCGGCGGCCGAGAGCGCGGGCTACCCCGTCCTGCTCAAGGCCTCGGCCGGGGGCGGGGGACGCGGCATGCGCCGCGTGGAGGGCCCGGATGAACTCGACCGCGCGTTTGAGAACGCCGCGCAGGAGGCCCTGGCCGCGTTTGGTGATGGCTCCCTGTACGTGGAGAAGCTGCTCGAGGGTGCGCGCCACGTGGAGGTGCAGGTACTGGCCGACGGCCTCGGCGGCGTGCTCATCGTGGGCGACCGCGAGTGCTCGATCCAGCGTCGGCACCAGAAGGTGGTGGAGGAGGGCCCTGCGCCCAACCTGCTGGACAGCACCCGTGAGGGGCTTCACGCAGCGGCCGAAAATGCCTGTCGCGCGTGGGGGTACAAGTCGGCGGGCACCCTCGAGTTCCTCGTGGATGCCGCGGGCGACTTCTACTTCCTCGAACTGAACGCCCGCCTGCAGGTGGAGCATCCGGTCACCGAGTTGGTGAGCGGCATGGACATCGTCGCCGAGCAGTTGCGCATCGCCGATGGGCAGGTGCTGTCGCGCACGGGGCGCATCGCGCCCAACGGCCACGCCATCGAGTGCCGTGTGAATGCGGAGGACCCCGCGTTCGACTTCCGGCCCGCGGCGGGCCGCCTGGGCACGTTCCAGTTGGCTTCCGGCCCCGGCGTGCGCGTGGATACCTTCTGCCGCAGCGGCGGCTACGTGCCTCCGTACTACGACTCGCTCATCGCGAAGCTGTGCGTGTGGGCGCCCGACCGTCCCCGAGCCGTCGCGCGGATGCGGCGCGCCCTCGGCGAGAGCGTGGTGGAGGGCGTGCCGACGACGCTGCCCCTGCTCGAGGAGATCTCGCAGGAGGAGGTCTTCATGTCGGGCCGATACACGACCTCGTACCTGGTGGAGCGTGCCGCCCACCTGCCGTCGCTCGGCGGTGGGGGCGGACGGTGATGTCATCCGCGGTGTCACGCCGCGAGGCACGCCGGCAGGCAGTCGTGCTCCTGTACCAGCGCGATGTCACGGGGCTGCCCGTGCCCGAGTTGGTGGAGAACGCCCTGCGGGCGGGCGAGCACGCGGACGACCCGTTCACGCGTGGCCTCGTGGCCGGCGTGGAGGCTGACCGGGATGCCCTGGATGCCGGGATCTCGGCCGCGGCGACGGGGTGGAGCGCGGACCGCATCGCGCCCCTTGAGCGCAACATCCTCCGCGTGGCCGCCTACGAGATCCACGCCGGTGAGGTGCCGGTACCCGTGGTGATCGACGAGGCCGTCGAGATGGCGAAGAAGTGGTGCGGCTCCGAGGCCCCGGGTTTTATCAACGGCGTGCTCGGGCGCATCGCGCGCGAGCAGGCGGGAGAAGCCGCATGAGTGCCCAGGAGGAGCTCGAGCGCGCGACCCGCCGGTTGGAGGAGCTCGCCCGGCGCATTGCCGATGCCGCCGGGCGTCCGGCGTCCGAGGTGGAGGAACTCGCGCGCCAGGCATCGGAGCTCTCCGGCGCGGTCGCGGGGATCATCCCGCGCGCCATCGCCGAGGCCGAGGAGGAGGCGCGGCGTGATGTGCCGCGCATCGGTGATCCGGCAGAGCCGGCGTTCGTGCCCGACGGCCTGTCGGAGGACGAGCCGGCCTAGTCGCCGTGGCGCGTCTCGGCGCGCTCGATGCCGGCTCTCATGGTGGCATCGGCCGTACTGAGCTCCACTCCGGGCGGGAGCTCGACGTGCACCTCGTCCGCGGCGTCCAGCCATGCGGCACCGTGCGCGATGTCGGCCACCAGCACATGGCCGCCGGTGGAGGCATCGCGGGCCATGGCATGCAGGTGCCACCCCGGCACCTCGAGCCCGGTGGCCTCCGCGGGGAAGCGGAAGCCCACCACGACGGCCTCGACGTCGGTGACATCCCATTCCACCTGCCGCTGCACAACCTCGTCGAGCGGTGGATATGGGGGATGCTGCCGGGGCACGCTGCGCAGCCGCAGGCGGTCGAAGCGCCCCTCCATCCGCACCGCGGACACCGGTGCGGGCGCGAGGGCGTCGAGCCGCACCAGGAGGGCGTCGTGGGCGAGTGACCTGAGGGCCGTGGGCGCCCCGGGCGAGAACGGGGTGACGACGGCGAATGGCGTGGTCGTCGCGGGGTCGACCGGCGCCAGCGTGCCGTCGACGCGGCCCACCCGCGCGACGCCGTCCACCACGATCAACTCCCCATCCAGACCGCACAGCGTCCCGAGTCCGAGATCGCCGTGCGCCAGCACCTCACCGATGGTCATGTCGCCGTCGTACCGTGCGTCCATGAGGGCGGTGACGGTGGACGTCTGGAAGAGATGATGGGCACCTGCGGCGTCCGAGGATGCGCCGCGCCGGTCCTCCGCCACGATGTGCAGGGCCCGGACCAGGTCGGGATCAATCGCCATGGCCTGCAGTGTGCCCGCTCGCGACCCGGATCCGCCGCCGCCGTCGTATCATCGAAGGGGTGAATGACCCGATGCGTGATTACCCACTGCTTGCCGGCCTCGCGGGTCCGGCGCCCCTCCACGACATGGACGCCGAACAGCTCGAAGTGCTGGCCGGTGAGATGCGGCGGGCGATCATCGACACGGTCTCAAGCACCGGTGGTCACCTGGGGTCGAGCCTCGGCACGGTCGAGCTGAGCATCGCCCTGCATGCGGAGCTCGAGTCCCCCCGCGACCGCATCCTCTGGGACGTGGGGCATCAGGGCTACGGACATAAGCTCCTGACCGGGCGCCTCGGCGACTTCGCGACGCTCCGGCAGTACGAGGGCATGTCCGGGTTCCTCCGCCGCGAGGAGAGCGAGCACGACGTGATGGGGGCCGGTCACGCCAGCACCAGCATCTCCTACGCCGTGGGGCTGGCCGAGGCCATGCGCGTCACCGGCCGGCGGGATCGCCGCATCGTCTCGGTGATCGGCGACGGCGCGATGACGGGCGGCATGGCCTACGAGGCGATGAACCACGCCGGCCACCTGGGTTCCCCCATCACGGTGGTCCTGAACGACAACGGCATGAGCATCTCGCAGAACGTCGGGGCCGTGGCCGGGGCGCTGCAGAAGGCGCGCCTTGACCCGATGCTCACGAGGGTGCGCACCGAGATCGAGCGCGGCCTCGGGAGGATCCCGGGCATGCACGACCTGGGCAGCTCGCTGTCCAACGCCACGAAGGCCCTGTTCGTGCCCGGCCAGCTCTTCGAGGCCCTCGGGTTCGCCTACATCGGGCCCATCGATGGCCACGACATCCGGGCCATACGACGCGCGCTGCAGCGGACGGCCGATTCCGACAGGCCGGTCCTCCTGCACGTGCACACCGACAAGGGGCGCGGCTACGGTCCGGCCGAGGAGGACGGCGAGGCGATGCACGGCTCGGGACCCTTCGCCGTGGAGAGCGGGCGTGCGGCACGGCCCGCGGCCCCGGGTCCGCCCTCCTATACCGAGGTGTTCGGGACGGCGCTGGTGCGCGAGGCCGAGGCGGATCCCCGCGTGGTGGGCATCACCGCCGCCATGCTGAAGGGCACGGGCATGAACCACATGCTCGGCCGCTTCCCCGAGCGCACGTACGACGTGGGAATTGCCGAGCAGCACGGCGTGGTGTTCGCCGGGGGCCTTGCGATCGCCGGTTACCGGCCGGTGTGCGCGATCTACTCGACCTTCCTGCAGCGCGCGTTCGACCCCATCGTGCACGACATCGCCCTGCAGGGGTTGCCCGTGGTGTTCGCCATCGATCGCGGTGGCCTGGTCGGGGACGACGGCCCCACCCATCATGGCGTCTTCGACATCGCATACCTGCGGCCCATTCCCGGCATGGTTCTGATGGCGCCGATGGACGAGGCGGAACTCGTGCACATGCTCCGCACTGCGCTCGCCATCGATAGTCCATCGGCAATCCGCTATCCGCGCGGGGCCGGAACCGGCGTGGCGCTTCCCGCCCGCCCCGAGGTCCTGGAGGTGGGGCGCGGCGAGGTCATCGCGGAGGGTTCCCGCGTGGCGCTGGTGGGGTACGGCTACGGCGTGCAGGTGGCACTCGACGCAGCCGGCATCGTCTCCGAGGCGCTCGGCGTGCGGCCCACGGTGGTGAACGCGCGCTTCGCGAAGCCGCTCGATGTCGAACTGCTGGAGGACCTCGCGCGCACCCACGAGGTGGTGGTGACCATCGAGGACCACGTGCTCGATGGCGGGTTCGGGAGCGCCGTGCGCGAGGCGATCGGGGGCATGGATTCCCATCTGGTGCACGTGGGCATCCCGGACCGGTTCATCCAGCACGGGCGCCGTGAGCTGCTGCTGGCCGAGGCCGGGGTGACACCGGCCGCCGCTGCCCAGGCGGCACTGGCAGCCACCGGCGCGCATCTGGCGCACTGACGCGCGCGGGTACGCCTGCCGCGTGGCGGCCCGCGGCTAGCATTCCCGGCGTGGCGCGCCAGCGACTCGACGCCGCGCTGGTTGAGCGCGGCCTGTTCCCCTCCCGCGCACGCGCGCAGGCGGCGGTGATGGCCGGGCGCGTGCGGGTGGATGGCCGCGCCGACGTGAAGCCCGGGCTCCAGGTCGCCGACCACGCCGACGTGCAGGTGGATGCCGGACCCGAGTTCGCCTCGCGTGGTGGGCTCAAGCTGAGCCATGCACTCGACCGCCTCGGCGTGGAGGTGGTGGGCGCCCACGCCGTGGACGTCGGCGCCTCGACCGGGGGCTTCACCGACGTGCTCCTTCAGCGGGGTGCGGAGGACGTGATCGCCGTGGATGTCGGATACGGGCAGCTCGCGTGGGCACTGCGCGAGGACCCCCGCGTCGACGTGCTGGACCGCACGAACGCCCGGTCGCTCGAGCCCGCCATGCTGCCCCGCACGCCCGACCTGGCCGTGATGGACGTGTCGTTCATCTCGTCGTCGCTCGTGTGGCCGGCGGTGGCGCGCTGCCTCGCTCCCGCGTACCGTGCCCTCGTGATGGTGAAGCCGCAGTTCGAGGTGGGCCGCGAGGGGGTGGGCTCCGGGGGCGTCGTGCGCGATCCCGCGCTGCGCCGCGACGCCGTGCGCGGAGTGGCGGTGGCGCTGGAGGCCACGGGGGCCCGTATCGCCGGCGCCGCCGACAGCGGCACGCCCGGGCCGAAGGGAAATCGCGAGGTGTTCCTGCTGGCGCACGGCCCCGGGCTGCCCGATCCCGGTGTGGACGTGCAGGCGGTCGTGGATGCGGCCGTGGCCGAGGGCGCGGCATGACCCCCCCGCATACACCGATATCCGAGGTGGCCGGAACCCGCGCCGAGCGGGTGCTCGTCCTCACGCACGGCGCCGCCGAGGTGACTGCGGGGGTCATGCCGACGTTGTTGTCGATCCTCGATGCGCGCGGCGTGGAGGTGGCCGCCACGGATGAGGAGGCCGCGAAGCACCCGGCCCTCGCGGAGCGGGCCATCATCGAGCCCACGGACCTGCGCCCGGGCGGGGTGGACCTTGTGCTGGTGCTGGGTGGTGACGGCAGCATCCTGCGGGCGCTGTCCCGTGAGGCCACTACCGGCGCACCCGTGCTGGGGGTCAACTACGGGCGGGTGGGGTTCCTGGCCACCATCGAGCAGTCGGCCCTGGAGCGCGGGCTGGATCGCGCGCTGGACGGCGGGTACGTGACGCTGGGGCTGCCGTCGCTCAAGGCCGAATGGAGCGAGGGAACGCTTCAGGCGGTGAACGACCTGGCATTCCTACGCGGTGGTGAGGCGCGCCTCGCCGACCTGTCGTACAGCGTGTCCGGCGAGCCCGTGGCCACGGTGCGGTGCGATGGCCTGATCTGCTCGACGCCGGTCGGGTCGACCGCCTACAACCTCGCCGCCGGTGGCCCGACGGTGTCGTGGCGCGTCAAGTGCTTCGTGCTGTCGTTCATCGCCGCCCACCACCTTGACACCCGGCCGTTGATCCTCGCCGCGGATGAGCGGCTTACCGTGACCAACTCCGCGATCGTCGGCGACTGCGACGTGCTGGCCGACGGCGTGCGCATCGCGGCCCTTCCGCCCGGACGGTCGATCACCGTGGGCCTCGGGGGCGAGGAGGTCCACCTCGCGATCTTCCCCGAGTCATCGTTCTTCCGCCGGTACCGGGAGAAGTTCGGGCGGCCATGAACCCGTGGGCCGAGCCGGCGTGATCCGCGAGATCGAGATCCGGGACCTGGTGGTGATCGAGCGGGCGCACATCGAGCCCGCGCCGGGGCTGACGGCAATCACGGGCGAGACGGGGGCGGGCAAGACCGTGGTGGCTCAGGCACTGGCCCTGCTGGCCGGTGCGCAGGCCGACCCGCGCGCAGTGCGTCCGGGGGCGCCGCACGCCCTGGTGCAGGCCGTGATCGGGGTGCCGGATGGCTTCTGGGATGCGCTGGATGATGACGACGCAGCCCTGCAGGTGCGCGAACTCGCGGACGACCCGCGGGAGGTCGTGGTGGCCCGGAGGGTGCCCGCCGAGGGGCGGGCGCGTGCGCTGGTGGACGGCCAGGTCGCCTCCCGCGATGGCGTAGCGGCATTCGTGACGGCGCTCGTGCGGTTTTCGGGGCAGCACGACCAGCGGCGGCTGGTCGGCCCGGCGGCCCAGATGGCCGTCCTCGATGCCTTCATCGGCGCCGAGGCCGTGTCCGCCGCCGCCCGCCTCGCCGCCCTGCGGCGCGACCTGGCCGTGCTCACCCGCCGGGTGGAGGCTGCCCGTGCGGGCCGCGAGCGCGCCGAGGCCGAGCGCGGTGCACTGGAGGCGCTCGTGGCCGACGTCGATGACGTCGCACCCGATCCGGCCGAGGAGCAGGCGCTCCGGACCGAGCGCGAGCGGCTGGTGCATGCGGGGCGCCTCGCGGAGGTCGCCGCGACGGCCATCGCCCTGCTGGACGGAGATGGGGTGGGGGAGGGCGGCGCGGTCACCGCAGCCGGTCGCGCCATGCGGGCGGTGGGAGACGCCGCGGACCTGGACCCCTCCCTGAACGGGGTGCGCGACGACCTCGCCGCAGGAGAGGCGGCTCTGCAGGAGGCCCTCATCGGGGTACGCCGCTACGCCGACGACCTGGGCGCTGAGCCGGGGAGGCTCGAGTGGGTCGAGGAGCGCCTGGAGAAGTACTCCGCGTTGTCGCGCCGGTACGGGCCGGGCACCGACGAGGTCCTGCGCCGCGCCGCCGACGCCCGCGACGCCCTGGCGGCGCTCACGGCGGGAGATGCCGGTGGCGATGTCCTCGCCGCGGAACGCGACGCCCTGGCGCGTGATGCCGCGGAACTCGCCGCCGTGCTCCATGGGCTGCGCGCGGCTGCCGCCCCGCGTCTGGCGGCCCGCGTGCAGGAGGAGCTTGCCGACCTCGCCATGCCGGGCGCGGCGCTGCGCATGGAGGTGCATGCCGATGGCGCGGAGGTGCCGCGCGACCGGGTGACCCTGATGATGCGGGCGAACCCCGGGCTGCCCGAGGCCCCGCTCGCCGAGGCCGCATCCGGCGGCGAGCTGTCGCGGGTGCTCCTCGCGCTGCACCGTGTCGCCGCAGCCGCGGAGCCCGGCGTGGCATGGGTGTTCGACGAGGTGGATGCGGGGATCGGCGGAGTCACGGCATCGGCGGTCGGCGCGCGCCTCGCCGACATGGCCATGGGGCGCCAGGTGGTGGTGATCACGCACCTTCCGCAGGTGGCGGCCGCGGCGGATCGCCACTATCGCCTCGTGAAGGGCACGGCGGGGGATGGGCGCGCGATCACCACCATCGAGGCCGTGGAGGGCGAGGCGCTCGTGGACGAGATGTGCCGCATGCTCGGCGCTGAGCCCACCGATGGCACGGCACGCGCCCACGCGGCGGAACTCCTTGCGCGGCGCGTGGGGTAGCAGCGCCCGCGTTCCGTCCCGCGCCGCGGTGGGCGGTATGCTGACGGCCCGTACGGTGTGCGGGTCGGGGAGGCCGGGCAGTGAGTGAACACGGTGGGCATTACGTCTTCGTGACCGGGGGCGTCGTCTCCGGCCTGGGCAAGGGGATCACGGCAGCATCGCTCGGCACGCTCCTCAGGGCACGCGGGTACCGGGTATCGCTGCTGAAGTGCGATCCGTACCTGAACGTGGACCCCGGGACCATGAGCCCGTTCCAGCACGGCGAGGTGTTCGTGACCGAGGACGGCGCCGAGACCGACCTGGACCTGGGCCACTATGAGCGCTTCACGGATGAGGCGCTCACGCGGACCTCGAACATCACCACCGGCTCGGTGTACGACGCCGTGATCCGGCGCGAGCGCCGCGGGGACTTCCTGGGCGCGACGGTGCAGGTGATCCCGCACATCACCAACGAGATCAAGGCGCGCATCACGCAGGGGGCGACGTCGTCGAATGCCGATGTCGTGATCGTGGAGATCGGGGGCACCGTGGGCGACATCGAGTCGCTGCCCTTCCTCGAGGCCATCCGCCAGTTGCGCAACGACGTGGGGCGCGACCGGGTGGCGTTCGTGCACGTCACCCTCGTTCCGTTCCTCGAGGTGGCCGGCGAGCTCAAGACCAAGACCACCCAGCACTCGGTGAACGAGCTCCGGCGCATCGGAATCGAGCCCGACGTGCTGGTGCTCCGCTCGGACCGGCCGCTCGATGAGGGCGTGCGGGAGAAGATCGCCCTGTTCGGCGGCATCGCGCCCCGCGCGGTCATCTCCGCCGAGGACTCAGACGACATCTACAAGGTGCCCATCGCGATGGAGGAGGAGGGGCTCGACCG
>JAUROO010000123.1 GCA_030829765.1 Miltoncostaeales bacterium
ACGGGTGTCGGAAACGGGCCGAAACGGTCGCACCTGGGCGGAACCGCCCGAACCCCCGGGAGGCCCGGAATAGCCCGTAGGTGCAGGGATTACGGGCGGTCAAGGTAAAGCCGACGAGCGGACTCGAACCGCTGACCCCTTCATTACGAGTGAAGTGCTCTACCAGCTGAGCTACGTCGGCACGCGGCGCGAGATGCTAGCCCACCGCTAGCCCGGGTGCGCGGCGTGGCGGCGGCTGGCCGCGCCGGATCATCGCAAGCCGATCGAGCAAGCCCTCCACCCAAAGGTCCGCCAGGGGGTTCAGGCGGAGCCCCGAGCGGGCACGCTGGATTTCCGCGAGAGCCTGCTCCACCTCCAGGGCGCGTTCGGGGTGCGCCAGGCCCCCGATCGCCTCGGTGCGATCGACATGGCGCATGGTGTCCCCGGCGCCGAGCGCCACCGCAAGGACATCTGCATGCACGGCCGCCATGCCGTCGAGCACATGGGACCAGCCTTCCGTGACCAGGCGCCTGCGCTGGCGCCGCTCCTCATCCTGCGCGCGCTTCGCCGCGGTCTTGCCACCGCGCTTGCCCTCCAGGGCCGCCGCCTCGGCGCGCAGCCGGTCGAGTTCGGCGGAGGGGTGGTCGGCAGCAGCTTCGTCCATCGCGGCCTGGATGTCGTGCACGAGCGACGAGCCCCCCGAGGCGCCCTGCAGGCTCGCAAGGCCGAGGTCTGCGCCGAGGGCTCGAAGGCGCCGCTCGAAGGGCCCCATCTCCAGGGCCAGCAGTCCGTCGGCGCGGGCGTGCGCGCGTGCCGCGGCGGGCGCCTCGCCCTGTGCCTCCAGCAGCGCGGCGATTTGGCGCCACCCCGGGGTGCGGAATGGGACCAGCATGCACCGGGAGCGGATGGTGGGGATGATGTCGCCCAGGTTATCCACCACCAGGATCACGTGGGAGAGGGGAGGGGGCTCCTCGAGCACCTTGAGGATGCGGTCCGCACCATCCTGCGGGCGCAGCCGCTCGGCTCCGTCGATGATCATCACGCGCCGCTCGCCCACGACCGGGCGGGAGGCCAGGCCGGCGAGCACCGGCTCCAGTTCGTCCTGCAGGCGGATCGTCGTGCCCGACGCCGCGACGGTCTGGATATCGAGCGATTCCTCGGCGGGGTCGTGGGTCCCAGAAGGGTCCACAAGGGCCCATGCCACCGCCCGGGCGGCACGCCGCTTGCCCGCGCCGCGCGGGCCGTGCAGCAGCAGCTGCTGCGGCGGAGACGGGCGCGCCACCGCCGCGGAGAGCACCCTCGATGCGAGGGGCTGCCCGGCCACCTCGAGCGTCACAGGCCCCCGACCACGGCGGCCATCACCCGGGCATGCACATCCTCCAGGGTGCCCGCGGCGGAGACCAGGTGCACGCGGTCCGGGTACATGCGCGCGACCTCGCGGTACCCCTCCGCCACGCTCTCCTGGAGGGCCTCGCCCTCGCCTTCGATCCGGTCCACGCTGCCCCGGCCGGCGCGCCGGTCCACGGCGGCACCAGGCGGGATATCGAGGATGATCGTGAGATCGGGCATGGATCCCCCGATGCCATGCGCGTTGATGGATGCCACCTCGGCGATACCGAGGCCGCGTGCCGCGCCCTGGTAGGCGAGCGAGGAGTCGAGGAACCGGTCGGCCACCACCCAGGTGCCTGCGACGAGGGCGGGCGCGATGACGTCCGCCACCAACTGGGCCCGCGCGGCGGCGAACAGGAACGCCTCGGCCCACGGGCTCATGGCATCGGCGCCGAGAACGATGTCGCGCACGTCCTCGCCAAGCGGCGTGCCGCCCGGTTCGCGTACGTGGATCACCTCGTGCCCGCGCCCGCGCAGGGCCTCGGCGAGCATCGAGGCCTGGGTGCTCTTGCCCGAGCCGTCCACGCCCTCCAGGCTGATGAACGTGCCGGTCACGGGTACCCCACCGCGACCACGGCGCCCAGCACCGCAACGGCGGTGACCGCACAAATCGCGATCCCGAGTGCGCGGGCGCGGGCCGAGCGGACGATCCGGCGATCGCCTGCCGGCACGCCGTCCGCCAACCGGGCCAGCACCTCGGGCCGGGGGCCGCGCGAGCCACCGGGAATGCCGGGTTGCGGGCTCATGCCGGGTCGGCCATGCTGCCGCACCACGGCGCCACGGGAGGACACATGAGCGGTGGATGCGATCGGGGCCCCATGGCCCTTCGAGGCTAGCAGTGGGCGGCACGGGAGCAGCCCTCGTCACCGGGGGCGCCGGATTCATCGGGTCGACCCTGGCCGATGCGCTCGTCGCTGAGGGGCGCGACGTCCATGTTCTGGACGACCTCTCAACGGGGCATGTGCGAAACGTGCCGGCAGCCGCCACCCTGCACCGCGCCGACATCCGTGATGTGGCCGCCGTTGCCTCGGCAGTCGGAGCAGCCCGGCCATCCACCGTGTTCCACCTGGCCGCGCAGGCCGATGTGCGGCGGGCCATCGCCGAGCCGGCGTTCGACGCCGATGTGAACATCAACGGCACGCTGTCGGTGCTGGAGGCCGCCCGTGCCGTGGGCGCACGCGTGGTGTTCGCGGCGACGGGGGGCGGGGCATACGGCGAATACGACGGTCTTCCGATCCCCACCCCCGAGGCCGCCGAGCCGCGCCCGATGTCGCACTACGGGCAGAGCAAACTGGCGGGCGAGGGGTACTGCGCCCTGTACGGCCGCCTGTACGACGTCCCCACCACCCGGCTCCGCCTCGGCAACGTGTACGGGCCGCGCCAGGACCCGCACGGCGAGGCGGGCGTTGTCGCCATCTTCTCGGGCCGCATCATCGACGGCCAGGAGGTCACCGTGTTCGGTGACGGCCTGCAGACCCGCGACTACGTGTACGTCGACGACGTCGTGGATGCGTTCCTCCGCGCGGAGGCCGGCCCCGGCGATGCCATCCTGAACATCGGCACCGGGCGGGAGGTGTCGGTGCTCGACCTCGTGCGCCTCCTGGGCGCGGGCGATCCCGTATTCGCCGCCGCGCGCACCGGCGAGATACAGCGCAGTTGCCTCGATCCCTCCGCAGCCCGCGCTGTGCTCGGCTGGAGCGCGCGCACCGCGGTGGAGGATGGGTTGCCCCGCACCCGGGAGGCCATCCGGGCGGCCCGGGCCTCCTAGTCCGCGGCAGCGCGCGGCAACGGCACCAGCCGCGGGGCGCGCACCGGTTCACCCGCGGCAATCCTCTGCGGCCCCACGTCGAGCATCCATGAGACTTCGGCACGGGGCCGGCGCAGCACCCTCTCAAGCGAATCCACGGTGGCATCCAGGTCCAGCGCCTGACCCGTGCGCGAGGGCGCATCAGAGGCGACGACCGTCACCATGCCGTTGCGCAGGAGATCGAACGCGGTGCGCTCCGGGCGCGGCCCGTGGTCCCCGCGCATGCTGCCGGCGCCCAATTGCACCAGCGCGCCGCGCCCCAGCAGGTCGCGCAGTCGATCGGGTGAGGCCTGCACGGATTCGCTGCGCTCCGGGTGCGCGATCACCAGCCCCATCCCGACCACGTCGAGGCCCCGGATCAACTCGGGGATCATCAGGGGCCATCCCGCTGCGGGAAGCGTCGTCACGATCCAGCGTCCGCCGTCGCCGGCGGTGCACCGGGCCATGAGTTCCGGGGGCAGGGAGGCCAGCACCTCAACGGGCACCACTGCCCCGGGCAGCAGGCGCAGGGGCACGTCCGCTGCGGCAAGGGCATCGCGCAGGGTCTCCCGGGCGGCGTCGGCCTGATCGAGGTCGTGTGCGATGGCATCTGCCACCAGTGCCGGGGCGACCGCCGTCTGCACCCCTGCCGCCGCCAGGTCGCTTGCGGCCCTGACGGCCGACGCAAGGTCTGGCGTGGCGGCGTGGATGCCGGGAAGGATGTGGGCGTTGAGGTCGAGCACGGCGCG
>JAUROO010000012.1 GCA_030829765.1 Miltoncostaeales bacterium
CGCACCGGTGTCCAACCTGCTGGTGCAGTCGGTGGATGAGGTGCAGATCGGCAAGGCCTCCGGCACCAACAACACGGTGCGCGAGGTGGGCGGCGCCCTCGGCATCGCGGTGATGACCGCCATCTTCACCGCCACGGGCTCGTACGCATCGGGCCAGGCCTACGTGGACGGCCTGAACCCCGCGGTCCTCGTGGCCGCCGGTGTACTGCTGCTCGGCGCGATCATCTCGCTGGGTGCCCCACGCCTTGCCCGGTCGTCGGCGACGGTTTCGCCCTAGGGCGCAGTCCGGAGCACCCCTCAGTACGGAAGGTCGGCGGGCGCGAGAGCGCCGAGCACGTCACCCGCCCGGGCGGGGTCGGTCGGATCCATCGACATCGGTCCGCAGTCAGCCGCCGCGCGACATGCGGCGGGTACCGCAAGCCACGTGGCGAAAGGCGACCGCGTGGACTGCAACAGGTAGGTGCCGCCCACCAGGTCCCCCGCCGATATCCACCACGTCGGATAGGTGCCAAAGGGCTCGGAGGGCGCGCCGAACGGCACGGACATGGACCGGATCACGCTCACCGCATCCGCCAGCGCCTCGTCCGCATCCGCGGCCGCGGGCAGGTGGTCCAGGAAGTACCGGCCGCGCACGAAGCGCGACGCGGGGTCGACATCCCCCGGAAGCGGCAGATCGCCGCCGAACCCCGCGTAGTTCCGCAGGTTCGCAAGCTGCTCGGTGAGCGGCGGCTCGTTCGTCACCACGCGTGCGTCGTCACCCCGGTGGATCACCGGGCGATCGCCGATCAGCTCGATGACCGCTGCATCGCCGCTCCGGTCCTCAAGCGCCAGGTGCAGGGGCAGGGACTGACCACGCGCAGGGACGTCGACGATGCGGATACCGGTGAAGGCATCCAGTGCCTCATCCACGGTGGCGCAGGTGTCCAGCACCCACTGGGCCCACATGGTGTTGCCCAGGGCTGCGCGGTCATCGACGGGCGGAAGGGTGGTGTCCGCCAGGTAGAGGAGGTGCGCCGCCAGCCCGGCGTCGTTCATCCCCTCGCTCGTGAGCAGGTCCCACCCGCTCACCACCACAGATGCATGCCGGGATGTCCATCGCAGCCCATCACCCTCCGGGGTGCCACAGCGCTCGAGCCCGGCCGGAAGCGCCCACAGGCGTGGCTCATCACTCACCGCCCAGTCGAGGGTGCGGCAGAAGACGGATATGCCACCGGGCCGGCGGAGCGTGATGCGCGAGCACATGGTTCCTCCCCTGCCGGCCGGACTACGTACCCGGCACCGGGGCGGAGGCATCAGCGTCCTCGGCCTGCCAGCGCTTGATGGACTTCCTCAGGCGCCAGTACTGCCACATGCCCCACACGATCTGCGTGCCCAGGGCCACGCCCGTCCACACCAGCACCCCGGCGGTGGCGTAGTGGGCCTCCATGCCACCCGCCACGAGCACACCGATGGCCAGGCCCTGCACGCCACCGATGCCACCCGGGAGCGGTATCAGTGACCCCACCTGCCCGATGAAGTAGGCCATCAGCATCACGGGAAGGGCGATCGGCTCGGTCACCGACGAGACGCCTAGGTAGAAGGCCACGAAGTCGAAACCGGGGTTGGCCAGCATGCCGCCGGCAGCCGCCGGCCGCCGGATGATGCGCAGGGCGTCGTAGGCCCCGGGCGGCAGGCGGTCCCCCACTTCGCGGAGCATCGTGCGCATCTTGGCGAAGCGACCGGTGAATGCGGGCCGCGAGCCCTCCTCGGGCGGCACGAAATCGCGGCCACGCCGGGCGAAGAGGAGGATGACCACGACGACCGCAGCGGCGATGGCCGCGGGTATCCAGGTGAGCGCCGGGTGGAGGTCGCCCGCGACGAGCCCCGCGCCGATCAGCACGCCCAGCACCAGGATCATCACCGTCATCACGGTGTTCGACAGCACCAGGAATGCCGTGGTGGTACGCGATATCTGGGCCGCGGAGAAACCGGCGCGCGCCAACGCCCAGAACTGCACGGCGAACCCCGTGGCGCCGCCCCCGGGCAGTGTGTCGCCGAGGGCGAGGCGCGAGGTGGTCAGCTGCATGCTCTCGCGCAGCGACAGGGGCCGGGCCGGGGTGTCCGCGCCCTGCATCGACATCCGCGCGGCAGCGCCGTACACCGCCCAGAACAGCACCACGTAGCCAGCGATGGACACCACCTCAAACGGGATCGCCAGCAGCACGTCCAGGGGATCACCCTCCTTGACGTCCTGCCAGATGCGCGGAACCAGCTTGAGGATGCCGAGGATGATCAGCAGGAAGATGGCGTAGGTCAGCACCCGCCCGAGCAGGTGCTTCAGCGCCGCCCGGTCCATGTGGCGCCACGCCCCGGGGTCGACGCGCAGCCCGCGGATGCGCGGGGGGATGAACTTCGTGAGCGCCGACACGGCCGTGACGCTACTCCCGCGCGTCGCGGCGATCTGCGAGGATCGGCGGGATGTCGGGGCACGGCACGCCATGAGGTGGTTCCCGCGGAGCCCGGCCCGGAGGCGCCGGGTGCGCCCCACCCGACCCCTCCTGCTGGCATTCCTGGGCGTCATCGCGCTGGGGACGATCCTGCTGATGCTGCCGGTGAGCAGCGCCGCCCCGGGGTCCGCACCCTTCAGCGATGCCGTGTTCACGGCCTCGAGCGCCGTGACCGTCACCGGCCTCACCGTGGTGGATACCGCCACCTACTGGAGCGGGTTCGGCGAGGCCGTGCTGCTTGCGCTCATCCAGATCGGCGGCCTGGGCATCATGAC
Organism: Miltoncostaeales bacterium; assembly: GCA_030829765.1. Taxonomy (GTDB): domain Bacteria; phylum Actinomycetota; class Thermoleophilia; order Miltoncostaeales; family Miltoncostaeaceae; genus SYFI01. The sequence goes on from JAUROO010000012.1 coordinate 2,762, forward strand.
CTTCACGGCGCTGCTGGTGATGATCATCGGCGGACGCCTCGGCATGAGGCGACGGCAGGCGGCGCAGGCCGAGCAGGGCGTGCTGGACCCCGGCGAGATCAAGCGGGTGGTGATCGGCGTCGCCATCCTGTCGATCACCGTCGAGGTGATCCTGGCCATCGTCCTCTACGGACGCTTCCTCGCGATGGGCGAGGACGCCGGCGTGGCCGCCTGGAACGCCGTGTTCCAGGCCGTGAGCTCGTTCAACGGCGCGGGCCTCACGCTCTTCCCCGACAGCCTGGCCTCGTTCAGCGGCGACATCATCCTGCTGTCCACCGTGGCGATCGGCGTGGTCGCCGGGGGGCTCGGCGTGCCCGTGTGGGCCGACCTCACGCGCCGCCGCCGGCTGCGCACGGGACGACGCCGCTGGTCATTCCACACGCGCCTCACGCTGCTCGGCACCGGCATCCTGCTGGTGCTGGGCTTCGCCGTCATCACCGCATTCGAGTGGAGCAACCCGGCCACCCTCGGGAACCTCCCGGTGGGCGAGCGGATCCTGAACGGGGCATTCGAGGCGGTCACCCCGCGCTCCGCGGGATTCTCGACGGTGGACTACTCGGGGATGCGTGACGAGACGCTGTTCTTCACCGACTTCCTCATGCTCATCGGCGGCGGCAGCGTGTCCCCCGCGGGGGGCATCAAGGTCACCACCATGCTGGTGCTCGCACTGGCCACCGTCGCATCCCTGCGCGGCGCAGGCGATGTGCAGTTCATCGGACGCCGCCTGCCCACCGCGGCCATCCGCCAGGCGCTCTCGGTGACGGTGATCTTCGCGAGCGCGATCCTCGTGGGCACGCTCGCGCTCCTCATCGCATCGGACGTGGGACTCACGCCCGCGCTGTTCGAGGTGACGTCCGCATTCACCACCACGGGGCTCTCGACGGGCATCACCTCGTCACTGCCCGCGGTCGGCGAGGGCATACTGATCGTGCTCATGGTGGTGGGGCGCCTCGCACCGCAGTTGCTCGGGGCCTCGCTCGTGCTCCGCGAGACCGGCTCCACCTACCGCTACCCCGAGGAGAGGCCGATCGTTGGCTAGCCGTTCCGAGATCATGATCGTGGGCCTGGGCCGGTTTGGCTCGGCCGCGGCCACCAGCCTGATGGACCTGGGGCAGGACGTCATCGGCGTCGATTCCGACGAGAAGCTCGTGCAGCGGCACGCCCCCATGCTCACCGAAGCCGTTCAGGTGGACGCCACCGACATCGACGCCATGCGGCTGATCGGCGCCGAGGAGGTGCAGACGGCGGTCGTGGCGATCGGCAATGACATCGAGGCCAGCATCCTCGCGGCATCGGTACTGCTGGAGCTCGAGGTGCCCCGCGTGTGGGCCAAGGCCGTGAGCGACCGCCACGGGCAGATCCTCGAGCGCCTGGGCGTGCACCGCGTGGTGTTCCCCGAGCGCGACATGGGTGACCGCGTGGCCCACGGCCTGGTGGGACTGGCCATTGACTTCGTACTGATCGGCGCGGACTTCGCCATGGCCGAGACCACGGCCCCCAAGGAGGCCCTCGGGCGCACCCTTGCCGAGGTCGGACTGCGCCGCAAGTACGACGTCACCGTGGTGTGCACCAAGCCGCCGGGCGGCACCTTCAGCCTCACCGGCCCCGACACCATCCTCCAGCCCGACGACACCCTGCTGGTGATCGGCGAGAAGGAGAACGTCGAGAGGTTCTCCCGGCTGGACTGACTACTGGGCGAGCGGCGGGAGGCCCGCGGATGGGCCGGCGCCCGGACCCGATGCGATGGGCCGGCGGCGGGCGACGGCCATCAGCACCCCCGCGCCGCCCAGGCACAGCAGCGCGATGAGCGGGGCAAGAACCGTCAGCTGGCGCACGGTGGATACCTGCGTGAGCGCGCCGCCGATGTCCTCGAAGATCCTGACCAGGTCGTCGGTGGAAGCCGTCTGCGCGAACACCCCGCCGGTCTGCGTGGCCATGGACGCCAGCGTCACCGGCGGTGCGGGTCGATCCGGTCGACCCGGGTCGTCCCCCAGCATCACCGTGTACAGGGGCACGCGCTTGTCACGCGCCCGCTGCGTGGCCTCCTCCGGGCTCACGCCCACGTTCCCCGCGCCGTCGGTGAGGATGAGCATGCGCCCCGCCGACTCCTGGGGCGTGGGCGGCAGCGTGTCCAGCACGCCCGCCCCGGCGAGCGACCCGAGCCCCGCCACCACCGCGGATCCCAGCGCAGTGCCCTCGGCCGTGGGCATGTCGTCCAGCGCCGCGCGCACCGCCGGGCGGTCGAGCGTGGGGGCCACGCGCACCACGGCCTTCTCATCGAATGTCACCAGCCCCACGCGCACCTCATCGGGAGCGGCATCGAGGAACCGGTTGGCGGCCTCGCGGGCGGCGGCCAGCCGCGACGGCTTCAGGTCGTCCTTGTTCATCGACAGGGAGGTATCGATGGCCAGCATCACCGCGCCCTGCCGCTTCTCCTCGGTGGTGTCCACGGCCGGACGCGCCAACGCGATCGGCCCCATGGCAACGGCCAGGATCGCCAGGGCCAGGGCGCTCCGCCGCAGCAGCCGCCCGGGGCGGTCGGCGCCCACGGACATCACCCGCGAATCCGCGAAGGCGCGTGCGGCCACGCCGCGCTGGCGCTCCCACGCGATCGCCAGGCCGATCAGAACGGGAACCAGCAGCAGCCCCCACAGCCACATGGGAGACAGGAACGTCACAGCCGCGGCCCCACGCGCCAGGCGGCGACGCCCGCGAGCACCAGCAGAAGGGCTGCGATTCCGGTGGGCCACGCCGTCACCTCGGCCATCACCTGGCGGGTGCCGATGAATGTCCCCAGGTCCTCGTACACCGTGCGCACCGACTCGGCGTCGGTGCTCTCGAACGCCTCACCACCCGTGATCTCCGCCACGGCGGCCAGCGACGCCGCATCGGGCGGCACGGCACGGCCATCAGGCAGCACGCCCTCGGCCGTGCCCAGGGCCACGGTGTAGACCGGCACCCCGGCCTGCTTGGCCTGCTGGGCAGCCTCCTCGGGCATGGTGCCCACGGTGTTCGCGCCGTCGGAGAGAAGAAGAATCCGCCCGCTGCGCAACTCCTGCGAACCGGGCTGCGTGGAGCGGATGGCGTCAAGCGACGACAGGATGGCCTCACCCGAGGCGGTGGCACCGTCGGCCACCAGCGAATCCACCGCACGCACGAAGGCCGCGCGATCCGTGGACGGCGGCAGCAGCACGTCGGCCTGCCCGCTGAACGCCACGAGGCCCACCTGGAACTGCCGCGGCACCTTCTCCGCGAACGTCTTGGCGGCGTCCTGGGCGGCCCGCAGCCGGTAGGGCGCCACGTCGTCGGCAGCCATTGAGCCCGACACGTCGATGGCCAGCATGATCGTGCCCTCCTCGCGGGGCACTGAGGTGACCGCCTCGGGGCGGGCCAGCGCCACCGTGAAGCCCGTGAGCGCAAGTACCAGCAGCGTGGCGGGCAGCCAGCGGGTCCACCGGCGACGCGGTGCGGCGATGGCGACAAGGTCCAGATCGGCGAACGGCACGGCGGCGGCGCGCGTGCCACGGCGCTGGCGCCATGCCCACCAGGCCACGCCCGCCGCAAGCGGGATCAGCAGCAGCAGGCCCCATGGGCTCGCGAAGCTCACGCCGCGCTCCGGGCGGGACGGGCCGTCCCGAGGCTGCGGGCGAGGTCCAGCAGCCAGTCACGCCCCGGCTCCATCACCACGAAGCGGGCGCCCGTGCGGGCGATCATCGCCCGGCGGCGGCGCTCGGCGTCCTCCACGGCGGCTGCAAAACGCTGCTGGAAGGCCGGGTCGGAGGTGTCCACCATCAGCGTGCGACCGGTCTCCACATCGCGCAGCGGGATGACCCCCACCGGCGGGATCTCCCGCTCGCGGCGGTCGCGGATCTCCACCACCACCACATCGTGCCGCCGCCCGAGGCCCCCGATCGCCCGCTCCAGCCCCTCGGCCCACGGCATGTCGCTGATGATCACCACCATGCCGCGATGCCGGGCCACCCGGCCGATCAGGCCCACCGCGTGGGTCAGGTCCGTGCGCCCCTCGCCGGCGGGCACCACGGAATCCACCGCGGCCACCGCATCGATGAGGCCGCGGCGATCCCCGCGGGGCGGATGGATCAGGTCCAGGTCGCCATCGGTGGTGATGGCCAGGCCCAGCCGGTCCCCGCGCCGGCGCAGCACCACGCCGAGCGCCGCCACCACCTCGCGTGCCTGGGCAATCTTGGTGCCGCCGTGCGTGCCGAAGGCCATGGACGGCGACATGTCCACCAGCGCCCAGGTGGTGAGCACGGGCTCGAGCTCGGGCACCCGCACCATGGGCGCGCCCGTGCGGGCGGTCAACGGCCAATCGATCCAGCGCACGTCGTCGCCCGGCTCGTACCCACGGGTGATGGATGCCTCGCCGCCCGGGCCCGGCCGCCGCCCGCGCCTCTCGCCCTGGAGCAGGCCGTCGAGGCGGCGCCCCACGCGCACCTCCACCTGCCGCAGCAGCGCGGCGGCACCCCGCCCCACCGATGCGCTCGGCGACAGGTCAGGCGACGAAGCGACCGCCACCGATCTCCACCTTGGGCTGCGGGATGGCCGCCACGATGCGGTCCAGCACCTGATCGGGCTGCACCTCGGCGGCGAGCGCCTCGTAGCTCAGCACCACGCGGTGCCGCAGGGAGTCATGGAACAGCGCGGCCACGTCCTCGGGCAGCACGTACGACCGGCCGCGCATCACGGCCAGCGCGCGTGCGCCGCGGATCAGCGACAGGGACGCACGCGGCGATCCGCCCAGCTCCAGGTACGGCGCCAGGTCGGCCAGGCCCGCCTCGGCCGGATCGCGCGTGGCGGTCACCAGCTGCACGGCATACGCCCGCACCCGGTGATCCACGAACACCTCGTCGGCCCGGCGCTGGAGCTCCATGATCTGGGCCGGGTCCAGCAGCCGGCGCGGTTCGGGCGGGTCGGACGCCATGCGGCGCACGATCTCCTCCTCATCCGCCGCCGTCGGGTACCCCACCACCAACTTGAAGATGAAGCGGTCCAGCTGGGCCTCGGGCAGGGCGTACACGCCCTCGCTCTCGATGGGGTTCTGGGTGGCCAGCACGAAGAAGGGCGTGTCCACCGGGTGGGTCTCGCCGGCGATCGACGCGTGGCCCTCCGCCATCACCTCGAGCAGCGCCGACTGCACCTTGGCGGGAGCGCGGTTGATCTCGTCGGCCAGCACGAAGTTGGCGAACACCGGACCGAGGCGGGTGGTGAACTCCCCCGAGCGGTCGAGCACCTGGCCGCCCACCACATCGCTCGGCACCAGGTCCGGCGTGAACTGGATGCGGCTGAACCGGCCGCCCGACACGCGCGCCACCGTCTCGAGGGTGAGGGTCTTGGCGAGGCCCGGTACGCCCTCCAGCAGCACGTGCCCGCGGGCCAGCAGCGCCACCAGGATGCGGTCGAGCAGCTGGTCCTGCCCCACGACCACCCGGCGCAGTTCATAGAGCACGGCCTCCAGCCGATCCCGCGGGGTGGCCCCCGGCGCGGGCACGGGCACCACCTCCGGGTCACCCCCCATGGGCATCACGGGGATCTCGCTGTGGTCGGCCACGGTCTCTCCTTCGTTCATCAGTTGACGCCCCCGAGGATGCGGCGCACCTCGTCGGCGGTCACCGCGAAGCCGATGCCCACGTTGCCGGGCACCGGGGAGTTGATGGATGTCGGCACGCCCACGAGGCGGCCGCGCAGGTCGAACAGCCCGCCCCCGGAGTTGCCGGGATTGATGGGGGCATCGGTCTGGATCATCGGGGCACCGCCCTCGCCCCGGCGCGCGACGGCACTCACCACCCCCACCGTGACCGTGCCCTGCAATCCGAAGGGGCTGCCGATCGCGAACACCTGGTCGCCGGCGCGCAGTGCGGCATCGGGCTCGGGGGCGATCTGAACCCCCTGCCCCACCGATCCCTTCGGCCGCAGCACGGCCAGGTCACGGCTGGCATCGGACGCCACGACGGTTGCCGGCACGCGTCGGTCGTCGGCGGTGATGACCATCACCTCGTCACCGCGCGCCCCGGCGACGTGCTCGTTCGTGATGATGAGGCCACGGGGCGCAGTGACCACCCCGCTGCCGAGCCCGCCGGCCGTGCGGACCTGCACCACCGAGCCGTCCACGGCGGCAATGGCGTCCTGGAGCGCGCCCGCTGCGGACACCTCGCCCGCGGCACCGGATGCCGCGACCACGCCCGGCTGCGGGCCATCGTCCAGGAGGTACGTGGTGGCTCCCCCCGCAACCGCGCCGGCAAGGGCCGCAGCAACGATCAGACCTGCCGTGGCCCTGCGTGCCCGGCCGCCGCGCCGCGGCTCGCGCGGCGTGCGGCCGATGCGTCCGGCGCGGCCCCGGCGGGGCGGAGGCGGCGGGGTCCCCTCCTGCCCCTGGGCAAGGGGCCGCTGCTCCGTGGTGGGCTCGGCCTGCGGGGCACCCGCGGCATCCAGCGGCGGAAGTCCGCCGCCACGGGATGCCGCGCGAGGTGACAGCGGCGGAAGGCCCTCCTCGCGATCGGGACGCGGGCCGAGTGGCGGAAGGGATTGGGTCATGTCGTCATCGTGCACGATGGGCACCCTAAGCGGGCCGTGTGAAGGCCCGGGTAACGCCCCTTAAGAGGAGGTGAAGAATCCGCGGTCAGGTTCCCGCGGCACGACCCCCGCGCGAGCGCTCGGCCTGCCCGATGCGGTCGGCCAGGTCATCGGCCAGCATTGCCCGCGTGCTGGCCCGCTCGGCCTGTATCCGCAACCGGGCAAGCTCCATGCGGGCATCGTCATCCAGCCCCTCGCGGCGGTCCAGTGCCTCAAGCCGCGCGATGTCGGCGGCGATCCCGCGAACGCGCTCCCATCGCCGGTCGGCCACCTCCTCCGCACCGCCGGCCGAAGGCCCGCTCATTCCCCTGCGGCCTCCGTGCCCGGGGCCTCGCCGCCGGGCGCGGTGCCCGTGGAGGAGCCGCCCGACCGCCTGCGCCTGCGCCGCCGGCGCCGACGGGACGCCGTGCCCTGCGCCGGGGCGTCGCCACCCGATGCCGCGCCCTCGCCGTCCGTGGCCTCCGCAACCTGTGGGGCGGTACCGGCCACCTCCGAGGTCGACATCTTCCGGCGCCGGCGGCGTCGCTTGCGCGGGGACCCCCCATCGCCCGATGCCGAACCACCCACGCCCACATCCTCGGCGGATGGAAGGCGCGGGGCCTTGCCCTGCAGCTGGTTCCATGCGCGTGCGCTCTGCAGGGCGCGCGGGCTGCGGGTGCCCACCGCGGCGCGGAGCGCGCGGCGCGCATCGGGTGCCGTCCAGTCGATGGCATCGAGGGCGCCACGCAGGGCGGCCCACCCGCCGCATGTCCCCGCGGCACGGCTGGCCACGCGGATATCCTCGCTCTTCAGGGGAACATCCCCCGGGCCCAGGGCGAGCACCACGCGTCCGGCCTGCCCCACGCGCAGGGGCGACCCGCCCTCGGGCGGGTCGCTGGCATCCGGCGCCGGGGCGCCCACGGCACGCAGCCACGTACCGATGAGCCCCACCTCGCCCCCGTTCTCGATGAGGTGCTGCGACTCCCACTTGGCGATGCGGTGGATCTCCTGGTTGCGGCCGGGGCGACTGGCGTCGGCAAGGCCGCGCGAGACCTCCCACGCCCACGAGGGTGCCCACGACGACGCGCTGTCCAGCGCCGACCACCGGCGGCGGCGCTCGGCCGAGCGCCCCTGCTGCTCGAGCGACGCCACGTTCTCCCACTTGCCGGCCTCATCCGCGTGGAACCACAGTGCCCGGATGCGCTCACGGGCGGTCATGCGCAGGCGGTCGAGGATCGCCCGCGGCGCATCGGCCGGAAGCGCCTGGCGCAACTCGGGCTGCACCAGAAGCGCCAGCGCCCATGCCCGCCACATGGGCTGCTCATCGCCGTTCTCGGCCTTGCGCGCAACCACGCCCGACAGCGCCCACCACGCATGCGCCCCCAGGGGGTCGATGCCCTCGGCCAGGCGCTCGGCCACATCGCTCCATTCGCTGTCGCGCCCTGCGGCCTCGACCCACTCCTCCATGACGCTCACGGGGATCTCGGCCGGATCGGCCTCGCGCCATCCCCCGTCGCGGAAGCCCGCGACGAGCGCGGAGGGCGATGCGCCGGGGTTGACCAGGCTGGCACGCCCGCCGTCCTGCTGGGCCAGGATCTCGGCCGCGCGCGCCAACTTGCCGCGCTCACCGCCCTCGGGTGGCCCGGCCACGCGGCCCAGCGGCTTGTACCACCCCATGCCGAACAGGTCGTGGCTGGTCTGCACGCCCATGGGGTCGCCGGCCGGCAGGAACTCCACCGACACGGCCTCCTTGCCCGGGGCCGGGCGCATCACGCGTCCCAGGCGCTGCACGAACACGCGCTCACTGGTGGTGGGGGCCAGGTGCATCACCACCGCCGCCCGGGTCTCGTCCCATCCCTCGGTGAGGAGATCGGCGTTGCACAGCACGTCGATCCGCCCCGCGCCGAAGTCGGCGAGGATGCGCTGCAGGTCACGCGCCGCGGTCTGCCCCGACACCGCGGCCGCCCGCACGCCGCGCTCGGTCATCTCATCGGCCAGCGCGTGGGCCTGCGCCACGGTGGCGGTGTAGGCCACGCCCGCCAGGTCCATGGGCATGAAGTGCTCGGCCCACACCTCGGCGCACGCCCGGTGCCACAGCGCCCGGTCCAGTGCGCGACCCAGGCTCGCCTGGTCGAAGTCGCCACGCACGCGCGTGACGTCGGACAGGTCGACGGAGCGCTCCACGCGCAGGGAGCGGAGCGGGCACAGGATGCCGCGGTCGATCGCCGACTGGCGGTCCAGCGTGGCTGCCACCGGTCCGAACACCTGCTCCACGTGACCGGTGGTGGTGGCGGGCGTTGCCGTGAAGCCGACCACCACCGCATCGGCCGCCCTGTCGATCATGCGCCGGGTCTGGGCCCCCAGCGTGGTGTGGGCCTCGTCGCACACCAGCAGCGACACCGACTCCCAGTCGGCGTCCTCCTGGTTGCGCAGCGCCGCCTGATAGGTGCAGATGGCCACGCCCGGGCGCCCGATGCCGGACACCCCATCGGCCACGTAGTGCACGTCCGGGAAGAACGTGGACAGGGCCTGGGCGGTCTGCTCGGCCAGGTTACGGCGGGGCACGAGGATGACGGCCGATCCATCGAGCGCCGCGGCGAGGGCGCAGAAGGTGATGGTCTTCCCGGACCCGGTAGGGGCATCCACCCATGTCCGCGAGGCCCCGGACCGCAGGCGGATGGCGAGCTCATCGAGGGCCTCGATCTGGTGCTCGCGCAGCACCACGTTGGGCCACCAGGCAGCCGGATCGGCAAGCGCGGCCTCCAGGCGCTCGGCGGGCGCCTGCACCTCTGTGGTCTCTGTGTGCGTGCTCATGCCATCTCGCACCTCTCAGCGCATGGCGCAACCCATGCACGGCAGGCCCCTGCGGGGGCGATGCGGACTCGGGGGATCACGAGGCGGTCGGCGTGGCGCTCTGGCGAGGCGCCGGACGGCCCATGAACCGGGCGGGACCATAGCACCAGCACGCGGTGGCAGCCATTCCGCAGGCCCCGTTGTGGCAGGACGCCGATGCCGGGCGCTACAGTGCCCGACATGGGTACCGGATCGTCGGGCGGCGGCGCCAACCAGTGGGCTCGTCCCGTGCTGCTTGCCGTGTCATGCATCGTCATCGGCTTCGTCATCGGCTGGTTCGCCAGGGGTGACGGCGGCGGGGTGGTGCTCCCCACCGTCGCGGAAGCCGTGCAGACCACCGCGACGGTGGCCAGCGTGGACACCACCGGTACCTCGACCACGTTCGACACCACCGGCACCACGGCCACGACGGACACCACCGGGACGACGGGCGGCACGGTCACGGGGGCCCCGGCGCGCGACCAGATCAACCTGGTGATCCTCAACGGCACCGAGACCGCGGGCCTGGCGGGCAAGACCCAGACGCAGGCCGAGTCGATCGGCTACACCACCGTGGGCGTCGGTGACGCACCGGAGACGCAGGCGACAACCGTGGCCTACTACCGCACGGGCGAGCAGGCCGCTGCGCAGCAGGTGGCCGCCGACCTCGGCGCGCAGACCGAGGAGGCCCTCACCGACGGCAGCCCGATCGAGTCGGCAGCCGTCACGGTGCAGCCGGACGTCGACGTGGTGCTCGTGCTCGGGGGATGAGCCCCGTCGCGGGGCCCGGCCTGAGGGTCGGCCTCCGCCTGCCGCAGTACGCATCGTCGTGGCCCGACCTGCGTGATGCCGCCATCCGGGCGGAATCACTGGGCTTCGACTCGGCATGGCTGAACGACCACCTGTGGACGCCGGGGCGGCTGCACGGTGACGACGCCTTTGACGCCTTCACCGGGCTGGCGGCGGTGGCCGCGGTGACCGACAGCATCACGCTGGGCACTGCCGTGCTCTCGGCCTCGTACCGCCCGGCACCCCTCGCGGCGAAGATGGCCTCCGTGCTGGACGTCATCAGCGGGGGGCGACTGGTGCTGGGCATCGGGACCGGGTCGGACGCGGCCGAGCACCGTGCGTACGGGTACTCCTTTCCGCCTGCCCGCGCGCGCACCGATGGCCTGGTGCAGGCCCTCGACGTGCTGGAGGCCATGTGGAACTCACCCGATGGCGCCTCGGTCGCGGGGTTGATCGACGATGCCCCGTGCAACCCGCCGCCCATGTCCCGGCCCCGGCCACCGGTGCTGGTTGCCGCGCACCGACCCGGCCTGCTGCGTATCGCGGGTGCGCGGGCCGATGGACTGTTCGCGGCATTCCTCACGCCGGAGGACCTGCGGAGGCGGGTCGCCATCGCCCGCGATGCGCGGCACGAGGCGGGAGGGGATGACGACCTGCGGGTGGCCGTGTACCTGTACGCGCTGCCCATGCTCGACGAGGATGAGGCCCTTGAGTGGATCGCCCCCGAGGCGCGCGCACTCGGATCCTCCCCGCGGTCGCTGCTGAAGTGGCTCGGTACCCGGGGCATGGTGGCACCGCCCGCCGCGATCGCCGGCGCGCTCGCGCGCTACGCCGACGCCGGAGCCACCGATGCCGTACTGGTGCTGCCCAACCGCGTGCCCCCGCAGGCGATCGACGCCCTGGCGGAGGTGCGCACCGCCGACGCGGACGCGGGCGGAGCGGCGCACCCCGCCCTGCCCGGCGACGCGCGACGGGTCGCGTCCGCGCGCCATAACCTGGTGGACCTGCTGGTGGAGCAGCACCGTCGCGCGGGACGCGGCGGAGACCCCGCCGTGAGCGATCATGCGGGCACGTGGGACTACGACGCACTGTCGCTCGCGGCAAGGAGGGCGGCGGCCGCGCTCCAGGCGGCCGGGCTGCGCGCGGGCCAGCACGTGGCCGTGGTCATGCGCGACGGCCGCCCCTGGGTGCAGGCGGTGCTGGGCGTCGCCGCGACCGGTGGCGTGGCGATACCGCTCGACCCCGACGCCGACCCCCAGGCGATGGCGGACGTGCTGGCCGACGCCGCGGTGACGATGGTGCTGGCCGACGGCCCGGTGCCGGGCGGGCCGTGGAGGGTGATGGGCAGCGCCGTGCTGGATGCCGGGAGGGCGGGCGGCATCACCCCGGTGCACCCTGAGGACCTCGCGTACATCATCTACTCATCGGGTTCCACGGGGCAGCCGAAGGGCGCCATGCATGCCCACCGCGACATGCGGACCTCGGTGGAGGGCTACGCCGATCAGGTGCTGGGGCTCGGCCCCGGCGACACCTGCCATGCGGTGTCGCGCGGGTTCACCTCGCTCGGGTTCGGCAACGGGTTCTTCCGCCCCCTCGGGCGTGGAGCGCACGTGGTGCACCTGCCCACCCGCCCGACCGTCCGCACCGTCACCCGCGCGTGCACCGCGCATGGGGTGACGGTGCTCTCCGGAGTGCCCACGTTCTGGTCGCAGCTGGCCGCCTTCCTCGCCCGCCACCCCGATGGGCACCGCACGCTGCATGGCGTGCGACTTGGCGTGTCGTCCGGCGACTCCCTGCCCGGGCCGGTGCTGGAGCGGCTGGCCGAGGTACTGCCGGGCCTCGACGTGCTGGAGGGGTTCGGGTGCTCCGAGGCGTCGAACATCGTGCTGTCCACCAGGGAGGGCGAGCACCTTCCCGGGTGCCTCGGGCGCCCCGTTCCAGGTGCGGAGGTATCGCTGCGCGATGGGGATGGCGCCCCGGTACCCCCGGGAACGCCCGGACGCCTGTGGATCCGCTCCGCGAGCAACACCTCCGGGTACTGGCGGCGCGCCGACCTGACCCGCGACCTGCTGCACGGCGAGTGGGTGCGCATGGGCGACATGCTGGTGGAGGACGACGGGGTGTACCGGCATGTGGGGCGGGCCGATGACCTGTTCAAGGTGGATGCCATGTTCGTGAGCCCCGTGCAGGTGGAGGCCGTGGTGCTGGAGCACCCCGCCGTGGCCGAGGCCGCGGTAGTGGGGCGCGCCGACGCGCGCGGCCTGATGCGCGCGGTGGCGGTGGTGGTTGCACGGGACGGCGCGGATCGTGAGGGCGCGGATGCCCAGATCCGGCGATCGGTGGCCCACGCGCTGGGGCCCCACTGCGCGCCGGCGGAGATCGAGTGGCGCGATGAGTTGCCCCGGCTGCCGTCGGGGAAGGTGGCGCGCCGCGTCCTGCGCGAGGACGCGGGCCGGGTCAGCGGATAGCCCCGCGGGGGGGCGGAAGGCCATCGCCCGCCTCGGACTTCCCCCGGTCGGCCTCATGCCGCTCGCGTCACGTGAGTGGGGTGCATCGGTCCACTCCGCCGCGGGTGCGCTGGTAGCGTCGCCGCGATGTCAGCGGTGGCCGTCGCACTCCTCATCACCCTGCTGGCGGGCCTCGCGACCGGGCTCGGCGGCCTCATCGCCGTGTCGGGTCGGCGTGGCGGACCCGCTTTTCTGGCGATTGCCCTCGCCTTCAGCGCGGGGGCGATGCTGTACGTGTCATTCGCCGAGATCATGCCGAAGGCGATCGACGCGCTGGGGAGCGGCAGCGGGGGATCCCGCGGCCTCGCGATGGCGAGCGCCGGATTCTTCGCCGGCATCGTGGCCGTTGCCCTGCTGGACCGACTTCTCGTGCGCCTGCAGGCCCGGGGCCGTGCCCGCGCGGTCCGCGACGGGGGCTCCGCACGCCACCGGCTGCTGCGCATGGGGATCCTCATTGGCCTGGTGGTGGCACTGCACAACTTCCCCGAGGGCCTC
>JAUROO010000124.1 GCA_030829765.1 Miltoncostaeales bacterium
AATCGTGTTCCCCGAGGAGTACGGCGGCATCGATGCCGGGAAGATCACCGAGTGCATCTTCGTGGAGGAGATGACCAAGGTCTGCGCTGGCATCACGGCCTCCGTGAACGCCCATGCCGACCTGGCATCGTTCCCGATCTACAAGTTCGGCAACGATGAGCAGCGCGCCAAGTACCTGCCCGACGCAATCGCGGGCCAGACCATCGGCGCCTACGCCATCACCGAGCCCAACACCGGCTCGGACGCCGCGGGTCTCGCGACCAGCGCGAAGAAGACGTCCAACGGCTATGTGATCAACGGCCGCAAGAACTTCATCACCAACGGCAATATCTGCGACTTCTGCCTGGTAGCCGCCTACACCGACAAGGACAAGCGCGGCGAGGGCATCTCGGTGTTCATCGTGGACCGGGATACCCCGGGCTTCGAGGTCACCCGCAAGCTCGAGAAGATGGGCCACCGCTCCTCCGACACCGCCGAGCTGGTGTTCGAGGACTGCGAGGTGGGCGAGGAGACCCTGCTGGGCGGCAAGGAGGGTGCCTTCGGCGCCCTGATGGAGGCCCTCATCACGGGTCGCGTGTCGCATGGCGTGAAGAGCGCCGCCATTGCCGAGGCCGCGCTCGAGCAGGCCCTCAAGTACGCGCAGGAGCGCGAGGCCTTCGGCCGCTCGCTCAGCAAGTTCCAGGCGCTGCGCTTCAAGCTGGCCACCATGGCCACCAAGGTGGAGGCCGCCAAGGCCCTCGCGTACAAGGCCGCCTGGCTCTACGAGACGGGACAGCCGTGCGTCAAGGAGGCCTCGATGGCCAAGTACTTCTCGGCAGAGGTCGCCGACGAGGTCACCCGCGACGCCGTCCAGATCCACGGCGGCTACGGGTACATCACCGAGTACCCGGTGGAGCGCATGTACCGCGATGCCAAGCTGGCCTCGATCACCGAGGGCACCTCGGAGATCCAGCAGCTGATCATCAGCAAGGAGATCGGGCTGTAGTCACGCCGATTCCCGTGGTGGCCCCGCCCGGGGCCACCACGAACTCTGCAACACTTCGAAGGGTCCCGGTCACCGGGGCCCTTCGTCGTTCCGGGGCCGTTCGGGCCGGAGGATCCGTGCAGTGCGCATCCGCCAGATGACATCCGACGACCTCGCGGTCGTCATGCGCTGGGCGGCTGGCGAGGGCTGGAACCCGGGCACACGCGACGGGGAATTCCTGGCCATTCCCGACCCGGCCGGCCTCCTCGTGGCCGAGAAGGCCGGCGATCTGGTCGGCAGCATCGGCATGCTGCGCTTCGGGGCGCGCTTCGCCTTCGCAGGCCTGTACATCGTGCGTCCCGACCACCGGGGCGGGACCACAGGCGCCCGCCTTGCCCTGGCCGCGCTGGAACATGCCGGTGACCGCATCATCGGTACCGACGGCGTGCTGGAGCGGATTGCCGACTACGAGGCGCTGGGTTTCCGGGGCGCCCACCTGCACCACCGGCACTCCGGTGCGCCGACGCCCGCGACGGACCCGCGCGTGCGGCCGCTGGCCCACGGCGATGTGGACGTCGTCGTCGGCCTGGACGACGACTGCTTCCCGGGCGACCGGCGCGGTTTCATGCGCGCATGGCTCGACGGGGACCATTTGGTGCGATGCTGGGCGCCCGACGGCGGGCAGGTGACGGGCTTCGGCGTTGCCCGGCGCGCAGTGGCCGGCTGGCGTATCGGCCCGCTCGTCGCACCGCACGCCGGGGCCGCGGAGGCGATCGTGCGCGATCTGGCCGCGGCACTACCGGGAGAGGAGCTGCACCTCGATGTCATCACCGGCAACCCCGAGGCGGTGGCGGTGGCCACCGCCCTGGGCATGACACCCGGCTTCGCCTGCGTGCGCATGTACCGGAACGGGACGCCGCAGCTCCCCCTCGCACGCATGTGGGGCGCGTGCACGCTCGAGGCCGGGTGACGCCCGGCCGGCGCGGGGGGCGGCCCTAGCGGTGGGCGTGCCGCGGACCGCGGCGCGCCGCAAGATGCGACAGACCGGCCAGCACCATGTCGCCGGCCCGCTGGGTGACCGGTCGGTGCAACCGGGCGATGTCGGCCCGTGCGGCACCGAGGGCGGTCTTCAGCTGATCGCGCTCGGCGCGCAGTGCCGCAACCTCATCGGACAGCCGGTCGACCTCCGCGCGCAGCACGGTGGTGTTCCCGCCGTCGCGCCCGGCGCGAACGGCCTCGACGCCCGACGGCGCGATGAGCGTGCGCTGCTGGCCTGCGGGGCCGATGGTCTCGCCGCTCAGGCGGCCTGAGCGCAGGTAGCGCCACACGGTGCGCTCGCTCACGAACAGGGCCTCCGCGGCCTCGGTGACGGTCATGTCATGGTCGGTTGTAGCCATGCCGTCGGTTTCGACGCCAATCCGGATACCCCTGCCAGAAACGTCAGGGGGCGCCCGCCGGGCGCCCCCTGTTCAACCGCTGCGGGGCCGTGCCCCGGTCGGGCGCCTAGCCCTTGCGCTGGATCAGCATGTTCCAGACGCCGCGCTGCACGACCTTGTCGTCCTGGTTCAGCACCTCGACCTCGTACTTGCACCAGCCGGCCTTCGGGTTCTTCTCGTTCTCGGCCTTCTCGCCGATGGTGCGCTTCACCCGGATGGTGTCGCCGATGAACACCGGCGCGCGGAACTGCCACGAGTCGAGGCCCACGAAGGCGGCCGTGGCGATCTTCGGCTCCATCTTCTCCACCTGCAGGCCGGTGGCGATGGACGTCACCAGCATGCCGTGCGCGACGCGCTGGCCGAAGACGGAGTCCTTGGCGCCGACGTCATCGATGTGGAACCAGTTGAAGTCGCCGGACACGCCGCAGAAGTTGACGACGTCGGCCTCGGTGACGGTACGGCGCAGCGACTCCGCGCTGTCGCCAGGGTTCAGTTCCTCCCAGAAAAGACGCTCTGCCACAAGAACTCCCTCGGAAATCGTTTGGGCGCCCGCCGACGGGACGCCTCGGCGGCGGGGAGCATAACGGGCACCGCCGCCCGGATGGCCCATGTTCAGCGCCGGACCACCGGGTACGTCCATTAGCGTCCGTTGCGGCACGACCCCCGGCCACACCACATGAGGGAGAGCGCGCATGAAGGGCATCGTCTTCGAGGGCAACGGAAAGATGACGGTCGAGACCGTCCCCGACCCCTCCATCCAGCAGCCGGGTGACGTGATCGTGCGGGTCTCGAAGGCCGGCATCTGCGGCTCCGACCTGCACATCCTGAACCATGGCGAGGCCTTCGGGTTCGACCATGGCTGCCGCATCGGCCATGAGTTCGTGGGTGAGATCGTGGAGGTCGGTGCCGACGTCACCTCGCTGCGGGTGGGCGACAAGGTGTGCGCCCCGTTCTGGATCTCGTGCGGCGACTGCCACTTCTGCCGCAAGGGCCTCCAGACCTCGTGCCTGCACGGTGGGTGCTTCGGCTTCCAGGCATTCTGGCCCGGTGAGGGCGCGGTGCAGGGCGGGCAGTCGCAGTTCGTGCGCGTCCCCATGGCCGAGGGAACCCTCGACCGGGTGCCCGAGGCGATCGCCGACGACGCCAACGACCACCGCCTGCTGCCGATGACGGACGTCTTCCCCACCGCGTATCACGCGGTCCGCTGCGCCGATATCTCGCCCGGCGACAACGTGGTGGTGGTGGGCGACGGCGCCGTGGGCCTGCTGGCCGCCCACGCCGCCCGCCTCTTCGACCCGAAGAGCATCGTGCTGCTGGGCCACCACCACGACCGGCTGGCCATCGGGAGGGAACTCGGTGCCACCCACACGATCGACACCCGGGCGGGCAGCCCCGAGGACACGCTCAAGGACCTGACCGACGGACTGGGAGCCGACCGCATCGTGCTCGCCATCTCCAGCCCCGAGACCATGGCCTTCGCGGTGGAACAGATCCAGCCCGGTGGATCGATCTCCTGGGTCGGCATGGAGGTGTTCCTCGGCGCGCCCGAGATCCCGTGGGATGCCGCGTTCATGAAGAACATCACGATCAGCGGCGGCGTCGCCCCGGTGAAGCGGTACCTGCCGGAGCTCTGGCCACTGCTGGAGTCCGGCCGGATCGACCCGTCGCCGGTGCTCACGCACGACCTGCCACTCGATGACGGCGCCGAGGGCTACGCCGTCATGAACTCCCGCCAGGAGGGCTCGGTGAAGGTGGCGCTGACCCCGGGGGGCTAGAAGCACCGGGTGCCGCTTTGCGGGTGGGGGACGTAGCCCGGTGTGGTCCCGCAGTTGCGGCCCCCGCAACTGCCGATCACGGGCCGGGCGTGTCCCCCACCCGCAAAGCGGCACCCGGTGCACGTTGGTCCCCACCGTGCCGACAACGACAGGGGCCCCGGCGACATCGTCGCCAGGGCCCCTGAGGTACTGCAGTGCGTGAGGTGCGCGCCTAGAGGGCCTCGACGGCCTTCGCGATGCGCTCCATGCCCTCCTCGAGGAAGTCGTCGGGGGCCGCGTAGGTGAAGCGGATGTGGCCCTCGCCGCGGTC
>JAUROO010000125.1 GCA_030829765.1 Miltoncostaeales bacterium
ACCACGGATCTACGCCGTCCCGTGGCAACTACGTGCCAACCCCGGATCAGTCCGG
This sequence comes from Miltoncostaeales bacterium, assembly GCA_030829765.1. Classification (GTDB taxonomy): domain Bacteria; phylum Actinomycetota; class Thermoleophilia; order Miltoncostaeales; family Miltoncostaeaceae; genus SYFI01. The sequence continues at coordinate 56 of JAUROO010000125.1, forward strand.
CGTGGCCACCGCCCGCAGCCACTCGGGCACGGGCACCGGGCTGCGGTCCCCCCGGTCGATGCACACGTGCACCAGCTCGCCCTCGGCGCAGAGCCCATCACCGCGCAGGAACCGGTGCCGGCTGCGGAACGACGTGGTGCCGATGCCACCCACCGACGTCTCGATGGTGATCATGTCGTCCAGCAGGATGCGCCGGTCGAACCGGCAGCGGCTGTCGACGATGGGGATGCCCACGCCTTCGCTCAGCAGGCGGGTGAACGGCCAGCCCACATCGGCCAGCCACTCGCTGAGGCCGCGGTCCATCCATCGGTACATGGCCGTGAAGTGGATCTGGCTCACATCCACCTCGGCCATCACGATGCGGCGCGTCTCGCGGCGGATGTGCGGTCGAGCGGGGTCCACGCGCACCAGCCTACGCGCCCTTTTCCCGCTACGAGCGTGCGCTGGATACCCGGTGCCAGGCACCTGGCCGTCGGCAGGGGGGAGCACGCGGGGCTTCCGGGCGTTGATGCAACAGGTGCTGCCGGAACCTCCGGATGCACGATCCGTTGCACGGGGCATGCCACGACTGCAGAATCGTGTGTCCCCCTGACCCTCCCGGGAGATGAACCCCTCCGACACCGACACCCCGCGACGCCTGGCCACCCCCGTGGCGGGCGAGGGCGAGCACGAGGCCCGCAGGCGCCTGTGCCTGGCCGCGATGGCCGGGGCTCCGGGCTTGCTCCGGTACGCCGCGCGCTTTGCGCCGTCGCTGGAGGACGCGGAAGACGCCTACCAGCGCGGAATGGAGGTGGCGCTGACCAAGGGGCCCATCGGGCCCCTCGACGACTTCATCGCCTGGCTGCACGTGGTCATCCGCAACGAGGCCATCACGCTGGCGCGACGCCGGGGACGTGAGGCGCCGGCCGGCGACGAGATCGTGGACGCGGTGGACACCAGCGGAGCCGCGGCGCGGGAACCATCGGCCGTGGCCGAGTGGCGCGAGCGGTACCCCACGCTGCAGGACGCCATGACATCCCTGAACGAGGCCGAGCGCGTATGCCTGCTGCTCCGCACCGCCGGGGTCAGCCGCGCCGAGATCGGCTCGCTGACGGGCTACACCGACCGCAAGGTGGAGCGTTCGATCGTCCGGGCCCGAAAGCGCCTGCACGCATGGCATCTGGACCTGGCCAGCGGCGAGCGATGCGAGGGACTGCGCGACGCCCTCGAGCGCGTGGCCGACGACGAGGCCGACGCCCGTGACCGCCGCGCGGTGTCGCGGCACGTGCGGCACTGCGGGGCGTGCCGCGCCACCCTGCGCGCGCGGCGCCAGACCAATGCGGGGATCACCACCCTGGTGCCGGTGGCCCTCGTGGGAGCCGCGGCCGCCGGGCTGGCTGTGCCGGATACCAGCCCCGCCGTGGACATGGTGGAGCGCGGCACCATGCGCCTCACCGTCGCCGTGGGCCAGGCATGGCAGACCATGCTGGACATCCCCTCCCTGCTGAGCGCCCGCGTGGGCGCGGGGGCGCTGGCCGTCACGGTGGCGGGCGTGGCCGGGGTGCCGGTGGTGGCCAACTCGGTCACGGGCGACCGCGGCAGCGCGCCCCCTGCGCAGGCCCGGGTGATCACCACTGCGGCGACCACCCCCGGCCCAACGACCGGCCCCGTGGCCACCACATCCGCTCCGCCCCTGGACGCGGCAAGCGCCGACGCACTCGCGGAACTCGACCGCATCCGGGCGCGCGAGGCGCAAAGGCGGCGTGCGGCCGCCGAGGCGCGCGCCCGGCGGGAGCGTGCCGAGGAGCGGCAACGCGCCGAGCGTGCACGCCGGGCCCGTGCGCAGGCGTCCGCATCACCCGCCGCGCCGCAATCCAACCCGGTCGGCAATCCAGCCGCCGATCCCGCCCCCGCCGCCACGCCCGCGGCGCAACCCCAGTTGGAGTTCGGACCATGACCCCCCATCCCCGCAGGCGCATCCCCCGGGCCCTCGTGCTGATCGCATTGGCATCAGCTGCCGCCGCACCCGTGGCCATCGGCACGGACGGCAATCTGTATCCGCAGGGCTCCGGTCCGTTCACCACCGGGTCGATGCTCTCGGCCAGCCAGCCGAACCCGTCGGTGCTGCAATTGAACGCCCCGGCCACCACGGCAGCACCCACCGGCACCCACTTCTCCATGGGCTGGGGATGCCCGGTGGCCGGGAGCGAGATCGCCTCGGTGCAGTGGAGCGCCCTGCGCTACGCCGCGCCATCCAGCGCAGGACTCCAGGTGATCGCCAACGGCCACCCCGTGTGGGCCGAGGGCGATGTGGGCATGCCGCAGTCCCCCGCAGGCGGACGCGGCTACGGGCTGGGGATGCCCGGCGGCACATGCGACGTGCAGCTGCAGTTGGTGCAGGGTGAGCGGCGCCAGCAACATGCACGGGTGTGGTGGATCGGCGGCACCGGCGCCGTCATCCGCGACGTCGCGCCGCCTTCCGCGCAGGTGGTGAGCGCGCCGGCGGGCTGGATCAACCAGTCGCAGCAGTCGGCCGGTATCGCGTGGCAGGCCGCCGACAACTTCGGAAGCGACGGCATCACCGGCCAGCGCGTGAAGGTGGCCGGGGAGACCCGTTGGGCAGGCGCGCCCGGCCAGGGGCAGCACGGGGTGGACCTGTCCCTCGCAGGCATCGGCGATGGCGCGCATCAGGTGCGCGTGGAGGTGGACGGCGACGGCACGCCGGGGTCGGCATCGGAGGCCACCATCCGCGTGGATCGCACGGAGCCCGAGATCGCGGAGCCCGAGGTGGCGTACACGCCCGAGTCCACGCGCGGCACCATCGCCTTCTCGGCCACCGATGCCACCAGTGGCCTCTGGAACGTGACGGCGCAGGTGAACGCGTTCCAGTTCGGCACGCCGGCGGGCGCGTGGGTGACCGTCGCGAGTGCCGGGGCCGGGGCGTCGGGCCAACGGATATCGCGGGCCGTGGGCGGCGGCCTGGCCGACGGGCTGCACGCGTGGAGGGTTACCGCACGCGACCAGGCCGGCAACGTGGTGGAGCAACTGGCGCCCGAGCACATCGTGGTGGACACACGGCCCCCGCGCATCGACCTGCAGCCCATCCCCTCGCGCTGGACCTCGGTGCTGCCGCTGGACGTGACCCTGAGCGACAACCTCGACCAGATGATCGGCCTCGGCGACTTCGAGGTGGAGATCAACACCGCGGGGGACGGCAGCATCCGCGGCGAGTGGATGCCCGTGGCCCAGCAGGCGGTGGCCCCCGGCCGCGAGGCCATGGAGATACCGCTCGACGGCCTGGCCGATGGCGTGCACGTCGTGCGCCTGCGGCTGCGAAACGGCGGCCCGTTCGCCCAGACGCTGGTGACCACCCGCATGGGACTGGTGCGCACGGATCTCACGCCCCCCGACGTGGTGCGCGCCGCCCTGCGGGTGACGGCCGACGGCCGGGTGAAGATGACCTGGTCGGGCGAGGACGCCCGGTCGGGGGTGGAGCGGGTACGGCTGCAGTGGCTGGATGGCTGGACATGGCGCACCGTTGCGCAGTACCCGGCATCCGACGGCAGCGGCATCACCACCATCGACCCCGACCTGATCCCGGATCCCGACGCCCGCATGCGCGTGCAGCTGACCGATGCCGCAGGCAATGCGCGCGCCATGGAGATCGAGGTGCCGCCCCTGCCGCAGCCCGACGCCCCCGCCCGCCCGCCGTCGGCGCCGGGGAGCACCCCCGCAGCGCCCGTCATCGCCACGCCCGCGCAGCAGATGGCGGGCGAGGCGCGCGAGGGCACCCTGACGCTGGGGATCCTGCGCGGCACGCCGCGGCGCGTGGAGGGACGCGACTACAACGTGGTCACCCTGGCGGCCGGCCGGGCCGTCACCGTGACCGGCCGACTGCTGAACCGGAGGGGCCAGGCGCTGCCGGGCTATGTGCTGATCGCCCGCCAGGGGGGGCGTGATCTGGGTGCGGGCGTCACCGGGCCCGACGGATCGTTCCGCATTCAGGTGATACCGGTGCGCACGGGACCCATCGACGTCGGCGTGCCCGATGGATCCCGCCTGGTTCCCGTGCCCACCGGCCCCGGGGTGGCGGTGCGCCTGAAGGCCACCGTCACGCTGATGGCATCCAGCACGCAGGCAAGCCCGCGCGGGAAGCCGGTGGTGTTCCGCGGCAGGATGCGCCCTGCGCCCGGGGCCGAGGGAGGCCGCAAGGCGATCGTGTTGGAGTGGCTGGACCCCTTCCGGAAGGCATGGCGCCCGGTGGTGAACGCCCGGGCGAAGGCGGATGGATCATTCGCCATCCGCTGGCGCTTCCAGGCCAGCGGCCTCACCGTGCCCTTCCGCGTACGCGTGCCGCGCGAGCGCGGATGGCTGATCGAGCCGGGGGTGTCGAAGGTGGTGCGCGTGCGGGTGCGCTAGCGGACGCGCCCGACCGCTGGCACCGGGCAGCGGATATCCCGGGTACGCTGGTTGCCTATGGATGCCGACGTCCTCTTCGATGCCACTCCCCTTGACCGCGACCACGCGGTGCGCGGCATCGGTGCGGCCGTGCGGGGCATGGCCGAGGGGCTCGCCGCCCAGCCCCCGGAGAGGCGTCCGGCCTTCCTGGTGGCGGGTGACGGCGAGAACGCCCCGCTCACGCCCGAGCGCTACACGGTGCGCTGGCCCGACTGGCGATCCCCCCGCATTCCCGACCCCTGGCCGCTCGCCACGGTGCGCCGGCGCATCCGCTCGCTCGCGCCGCGGCTGTTCCACGCCACGCAGGCCGACCTGCTGCCGGATGACGTGCCATCGGTGGTGACGCTGTACGACCTGATTCCCGCGGCCTTCCCCAAGCTGTTCCTGCGCGGCGGAAGCCGGGCAGCGGAGACGCGCGGCTACCGCCGCTGGATGTCGCGGCTGCCCGATGCCCGCCTGCTGCTGTGCATCTCGCAGGAAACCGCGGACGACGCCGTGGCGCTGGCCGGGGCCGACCCGGAGCGCGTGCGGGTGATTCCGCTGGCGGCACCGCCCGCGGCCATCCCCGCCGGGGAGGTGCCCGCCGACCCCTACATCCTCATGAGCGGCGGTCTCGAGCCGCACAAGAACCCGTGGCCGGTCATCAGCGCCCTTGCCCTGCTCCCCGATCCCCTGCGCCTGGTGATGACCGGCCCCTGGGGAGGCCGGCGCGTGCGCCTGCTGCGCGACTACGCCAACCGCGCCGGGGTGCTCGACCGCATCGACTTGCTGGGGCATGTTCCCGCCTCCCGCCTGGCCGCGCTGCGCCAGGGCGCCGTGGCCGTGGTGGTGCCCAGCCTGAAGGAGGGCTTCGGACTGCCGGTGCTGGAGGCCATGCAGGCCGGCGTGCCCGTGGTGGCCAGCGACAGCCCTGCGCTGCGCGAGGTGGGCGGGGATGCCGCGCGCTACGAGGATCCCTTCGAACCCACCGCCTGGGCCGATGCAATCGCCGAGGCCTGGCAGGAGCCCGAGATCCGCAAGGCGGCGTCCATCGGCGGCCCGTCGCGCGCCATGCAGTTCTCGTGGGATCGCACCACCGAGCTGATCCTGCAGGCATACGACGACGCCCTGACGGCATGAGGGGTTCGCCCCGCCGCGCGCGCCCACTGGTGATGGTGGACCAGCGCCTGGCCCGCCGGCGCCGCACGGGAATCGCGCGGGTCATCACCCAGACGCGCGAGGCCATGGCGGCCGACCCGCCCGCCGACATGGACGTGGTGTGGGTGAACGGACCGCGCGGGCTGCCGCGCCGCAACGCGCTGACCAGCCTTGGCAACCTGTTGCTCGACATGCTGTGGCTGGGAGTGCTGCTGCCCCGCCGGGCACGCAAGCGGGGAGCGGCACTCATCCACGTGCCCATGAACTGGGGGCCCCTGCGCGGGCGCACGCCCACCACGGTCATGATCCAGGACCTGGCGTTCGAACGCATGCCCGAGGCCTATCCCAGGGGTTTCCGCCTGTGGGCATCGCTGGTGGGCCGCCGCAGCGCGCGTCGTGCGCGGCTGGTGATGGCCACCACCGAGGCCGGTGCCCGGGACATCGAGGATGTCTACGGCGTGCCGCGCGAGCGCATCCGCGTGGTGCACCTGGGTACCGCCCCCGACGCCCAGGAGTTCACCCCGCCCCGCGAGCCGTTCATCCTCGCGGTGGGTGAGTTCGAACCCCGCAAGCGCGTGATCGACCTCATGCGCGGCCACGACCGCTACTTCGCCACTGCACCCACCTACCCGCCCATCTGCCGACTGGTCATCGCCGGCGCCGGTGGAAGCCAGGAGCAGCAGGCCGCCGAGCGCCGGGGCGTGGGTTGCGACCTGCTGGGCTTCATCGACGATGCGGAGTTGCACGAGCTGTACCGCCGGGCCACCCTCTTCGTGAGCCTGTCGGCGTACGAGGGATTCGGCCTGCCGATCATCGAGGCCATGGCGCACGGGTGCCCGGTGCTGGTGGCCGACAACTCATCGCAGGCCGAGGTGGCCGGGCCGGGGGCCTTCCTCGTCCACGATGCGTCGCCGGAGGGCATCGCCGCGCGGCTGGAGGAGGTCCTGGCCGACCGCAACGAACTGGAGCGGCGCGGCGCGGCTGCACGTGCGCGCGCCGCCGAGCTGTCATGGGCCGCCACGGCCCGGGGAACCACCGACGCCTGGCGTGAGGTGCTGGGGCTTTCCGGTTGAGGGTGGCGGTGGACGCCCACGCCGTGGCACAGCCCACGCCGGGCGACGCGGGCAACGCACGGTGGATCGAGAACCTCATCCACGCGCTGGTGACCACCGCGGGCCCCGGGGATGACGTGGTGGCCATGATCGCCCACGACCAGGCACGCGAGCGCATCGACCCGGCCGTTCCGCTGCTGGAGGTGACCGACCGCAACGCGCCACGCCTGCTGCGCGGTGCGCCCCAGGCCATGCGCCGTGCGCGCGCCGACGTGGGGGTGTTCAACTACGTGGCGCCCTTCCGCGGACGCACCCCCGCCGCGGTGGTGGTGCACGACGCCGCCTTCGTGACGAATCCGGAGTGGTTCAGCCGACGCGATCGCCTGGTGCTGGGCCGACTGGTGCCGCAGGCCATCCGGCGCGCGGACATCGTGATCGGTGTGAGCAATGCCGAGGCCGCCGAGATCACCGACGTCTTCCGGATCGACCCGGACCGGGTGCACGTGGTTCGCACCTACCCCGCGCCGGTCTTCACGCCAGATCCCACGGGCGCAGCCGCCGATCGGGTGTTCGCACGATTCGGGCTGAAGCGCTACGTGCTGGCCGTGGGCGACATCCACCCGCGCAAGAACATCGGCGCTCTTGCCCGGGCGATGGCACTGATCGGCGACCCCGACCTGGAACTCGCGCTGGTGGGGCGTCCGGCCCTGGGCGGCGAGCAGATCGTGCGCGGGGCACGCGCCCACTGGCTGGGCCGCGTGGACGACCCGCACCTGGCCGACCTGTACCGGGCGGCAGCCGTGGTTGCCGTGCCCTCGCTGTACGAGGGCTTCGGGCTGCCGATCCTCGAGGCCATGGCCAGCGGCGCGCCGGTAGTGGCCAGCAACCGCGGGGCCATGCCCGAGGTGGCGGGGGATGGCGCCATCATCACCGACCCCACGCCCAACGCGCTGGCCGTGGCCATCCGCGAGGCCATGGAACCCGCAACCGCCGACCGCCTGCGCACGGCGGGTGTGTCGCAGGCAGCCGCGTTCACCGACCGCGCGATGGGCGAGGCCGCATGGCGGGCACTTGGCCGTACCATGGCCGCATGAAGCGCATCCCCTCCGCCCTGCCGGGCGTGGTGGTCATCGAGCCGGCCGTGCACGGCGATGCCCGCGGGTTCTTCATGGAGACCTACCGCGAGTCGGAACTGGCGGCCATGGGCATTGCCGACCGGTTCGTGCAGGACAACCACAGCCGGTCGTCGCGAGGGGTCATCCGCGGCATGCACTTCCAGGCGGGAGATCACCCGCAGGCCAAGCTGATCCGCTGCGCGCGGGGATCGATCCTCGATGTGACGGTGGACCTGCGCAGGGGGTCGCCCACCTTCGGGAAGTGGGAGGCGTGGACGCTGGATGACGAGCGCGGCCTCCAGCTGTACTGCCCCGTGGGCTTCGCCCATGGCTTCCAGGTGCTGTCGGGAACGGCGGACGTGGTGTACCGGTGCTCCGACTACTACGCGCCCGACGACGAGCGTTCCATCGCGTTCGACGACCCGGCGATCGGCATCGACTGGGCCGACATCCCACCGGTGGTGAGCGACCGCGATCGCGCGGCACCACGCCTGGCCGAGATCGCGGACGCGCTGCCGTTCGCATGGGAGGCATGACCCGCCCCGAGGTCAGCGTGGTGGTGGTGTCGTACCGGTGCGCCGACCACCTGGGCGCCTGCCTGGATTCCCTGGCGCAGCACCACGACGTGGCGCACGAGGTGATCGTGGTGGACAACGCGAGCGGCGACGGCACCGCCGAGGTGGCGCGCGGGCGCCCCGGGGTCGCCCTGATCGAGCGGAACGCCAACGGCGGGTTCGCGCGGGCCGCGAACGCGGGCATGAACCGGGCCACCGGGCGCGCGGTGCTGGTGCTGAACCCCGACG
>JAUROO010000126.1 GCA_030829765.1 Miltoncostaeales bacterium
GCTGCACCCGGCCGACGACCTGCTGGACGCCGCCGTGGCGGTGGGCGGCACGATCGCCGCGGCCTCGCCGTCGGCGGTGGCCCTGTCGAAGGCTCTCATCCACGACGCCCTGGGCGCCCGCCCCGCCCTGCTCGAGGCCGAGGCCGAGGCATTCGCCCGGCAGTTCGCGCACCCGGACAGGCGCGAGGGCATGGAGGCCTTCCTGGGCAAGCGCCCGCCCGACTGGGCGGCCTGACCACCGGACCGCCTGACAGACGCCCCCCGTGACGGTTCCCCCGCACCGCGGTGGCCACCCGTTGGTATGCTCGCCGCCGATCGCGGGGCATGCGCGCGCTCCCCCGCGGCCCGCACGTATCAACTCCGAGGAGCCCGTCTTCGTGAAGATCGCCGTATGCGTCAAAGAGGTGCCCGATACGACCGCGGAGAAGCGGATCGACCCGGGCACCGGCCGCCTCGTCCGTGACGAGGGCGACCGGATGCTCAACGAGTTCGACAAGTACGCGGTCGAGGAGGCGGTGCGCCTGAAGGAGGCCGGCGCCGCGGACGAGGTGATCCTCATCTCCCTCGGGCCGGAGAAGGCCGTGGAGTCCCTGCGCCAGGGACTCGCGATGGGCGCCGACCGGCTGGTGCTGGTGAGCGACCCGGCCGCCGCCGGGTCCGACTACCTGGGCACCGCCGCCGCACTGTCGAAGGTGCTGGAGGAGACCGGCGCCGAGTTGGCGCTGCTGGGCTCCGAGGCCACCGACGCCCGCTCGGGCGTGATGGCCGCCGCCCTGGGCGAGGCCTCGGGTCGTGCCTGGGTGACCTCGGCCAACTCCCTCGCCGTGAACGGCGGCTCCATCACCGTCGAGCGCCAGAGCGATGACGGCGTGGACACCGTGGAGGCGCCGCTTCCTGCCGTGGTCTCCGTGACCAAGGCGATCAACGAGCCGCGCTATCCGTCGCTCAAGGGCATCATGGGCGCGAAGAAGAAGCCGCAGGACGTGACGTCGCTCGCCGAGGCCGGCATCGACGCCGCGGCTGTGGGCGAGCAGGGCGCCAGGACCAAGGTGGTGGGGGTCGAGACCCCGCCGGCGCGCACCGCGGGTCAGGTGGTCAAGGACGAGGGCAACGGCGCCCAGCAGATCCTCGACTTCCTGATCGAGAAGAAGATCGTCTGAACCCGGACTCGGAACCGAAAGGACCTAACGACATGGCAGGCATCCTCGTCGTCGCCGAGCCCCAGGGCACCGGCTTCCGTCGCGTTGGCCTCGAGATCCTCTCGAAGGCGCGTGAACTCAAGGAGTCCACCGGCGGGCCGCTCGCGGCGTTCGTCGGCGGCTCGGGCGTGGCCGACCAGGCCGCGCAGCTCGGCGCGTACGGCGCCGAGAAGGTGTTCGTGGCCGACCACGAGGCGCTGGGCTCGGGCCTGGCCGCCCCGCATGTGGATGTGATCGCGAAGCTGCAGCAGGAGAACGACTTCTCCGCCATCCTCTTCGGCGGCACCGCGCAGGGGCGCGACACCGCCGCCGCGCTGGCCGTGCGCCTGGGCGCCGGGCTGAACAGCGACTCCACCGACCTCGCGGCCGGCGGCAGCGGCCTGCAGGCCGTCCGCCCGGCGTTCGGCGGCCAGAACCTGGTCACCAGCGAGTGGGTCGGCGGGCCGCAGATCGCGCTGGTGCGCCCCAACTCGTTCCAGGCCACCGAGAGCGGTGGCTCGGCCGAGGTGGTGGCGGTCACGCCCGACATCTCCGAGGCCGCGCTGCGCGCGAAGATGACCGCGCGCAAGCCCGTCGAGGAGGGCAAGGTCAGCCTGGAGGAGGCCAGCATCATCGTCTCCGGCGGTCGTGGCCTGGGCGCGCCCGAGAACTTCGCCGTGGTCGAGGCCCTTGCGGCTTCCCTGGGCGCGGCGGTGGGCGCATCGCGCGCAGCGGTGGACGCCGGCTGGTACCCGCACCCGAACCAGGTGGGCCAGACGGGCAAGACCGTGTCCCCCAACCTGTACATCGCCTGCGGTATCTCAGGCGCCGTGCAGCACAAGGTGGGCATGCAGACGTCCGACGTGATCGTCGCGATCAACAAGGACGAGGAGGCCCCCATCTTCCAGTTCGCCGACTTCGGCGTGGTGGGCGACCTCTTCGACGTGGTGCCGAAGCTCACCGAGCTGATCAACCAGCGCAAGGGCTGAGCCCCGCGCCCGTGCATTGATGGGCCGCGGCCGGGGCACTGCCCCGGCCGCGCTATCATGCCGCCTCCGTGGCACCGACCGGGCCACGCACACCGAGGGAATCGAGAGGGAACGTGAAGGCCGAGATCCACCCCGAGTACGTCGTCTCCGACGTCACCTGCACGTGCGGAAACCAGTTCACGACCCGCTCCACCCAGCCCGAGATCCGCGTGGAGATCTGCTCCGAGTGCCACCCGTTCTACACCGGCAAGCAGAAGATCGTGGACACCGGCGGCCGCATCGAGCGCTTCAACAAGAAGCGGCAGCAGGCGAAGTAGTCGGCGGGGACGATCCCCGTGCGGTGGTCGTCCCCCCGGTGATGGCCATGGACGTGCACCGGCGGCATGCAGATGGGTGATGGGGTCCGCGGCCTGGTGGAGCAGGTGGAGCGCACGCGCGCGGAGCTGTCCGAGGCCCTCTCCGACCCCGACGCGGCGTCCGACCGCTCGCGATATGCGGACCTCACGCGCCGCTACGCGGGGCTGGAGGAGGCTGCAGGGTTGGCCGCGCGGTGGCGCGATGCCGATCAGCAGGCGGCCGAGGCACGCGAGATGCTGGCCGAGGGCGAGGACGAGGACATCCGCGCCCTGCTGAAGGAGGCCGAGGACGCGATCGGGGAACTCGAGCCGCTCATCCGCCATGCGATGGTGGAGCCCGACCCCAACGACTCCCGTGACGTGATTGTCGAGGTACGTGCCGGCGCAGGTGGCGAGGAGGCCGCGCTCTTCGCCCGCGACCTGCTGGACGTGTACAGCCGCTACGCGGCGGCGCGTGGGTTCCGCGTGGAGCTGCTGGATGTGAGCGAGGCGGACGCCGGCGGCGTGAAGGAGGCCACCTTCGCGGTGAAGGGAACGGGCGCGTTCAGCGTGTTTAAGCACGAGGGCGGGGTGCACCGCGTGCAGCGCGTGCCGGCCACCGAGAGCCAGGGGCGCATCCATACCTCCACCGCCACCGTGGCCGTGATGCCCGAGGCCGAGGAGGTGGATGTGAAGATCGACCAGCACGACCTGAAGATCGATGTCTACCGGTCGAGCGGGCCTGGTGGTCAGAGCGTGAACACCACTGATTCCGCCGTGCGCATCACCCACGTGCCCACGGGCATCGTGGTGTCGATGCAGGATGAGAAGAGCCAGTTGCAGAACCGGGAGCGCGCGATGCGCGTGCTGCGCGCGCGCCTGCTGGAGAAGGCGCGGGCCGAGCAGGAGGCCGAGATGCGCGACACGCGCCGGGCGCATGTGGGGAGCGGCGACCGATCCGAGAAGATCCGCACCTACAACTATCCGCAGAATCGGGTTACCGACCACCGGATCGGTGTGACGGTGCCGTTGAAGGAACAGGTGCTGCAGGGTCAGCTTTCGGCGCTGACCGACGCCCTGCAGGCCGAGGAGCGGCGCCTTCTGCTGGAGCAGCAGGAGGCCGAGCTCGCAGGGGGCGCGGCCTGAGTCAAGCCCTCACGATCGCCGAGATCCTGCGGCGGTCCACCGACTGGCTGGGCGCGCGCGGCACCGACACGCCGCGCCTCGACGCCGAGGTCCTGATCGCGCGCGCCCTCGGTCTCGAGCGGATCGCCCTCTACACCGAGGCCGATCGCCCGCTCACGCCCGATGAGCTCGGGGCATGTCGGGCGCTCATCGCACGCCGCGGCGAGATGGAGCCCGTGGCGCACATCACCGGGCGCCGGGCCTTTGGGCGGCTGGACCTGGAGGTGACGCCCGACGTGCTGGTGCCCCGGCCCGACACCGAGGTGGTGGTGGACGTGGTGGTGGAGCTCGCTCCCCAGGGCGCGGCGATCGCCGACTGGGGAACCGGATCGGGGGCCATCGCGCTGTCGGTGGCGGATCTCCGCGCCGACGTGTCGGTGGCCGCGCTCGAGCGCAGCCCTGAGGCCCTTGCCGTGGCGCGGCGCAACCTCGCCGCCCATCCGGCCCTGGGGCCACGCGTGCGCATGCTGGAGAGCGACGGGATGGCCGCGGTGGCGGGCGAGCGCTTCGACGTGGTGGTGTCCAATCCGCCCTACCTCGTGCCGGAGGACATGGACGCCTTCCCGGCCCTGCGGCATGAGCCGGTCGCCGCCCTCGTCGCCGGCCCGCTCGGCACGGAGGACCACCATCGGGTGGTCCATGAGGCGACGGCCGTGCTCAAC
>JAUROO010000127.1 GCA_030829765.1 Miltoncostaeales bacterium
CAGGTGGGTGTAGCCCGGGACGAGCGTGTCCACGTGCTCACGGGCGCGCGCGATCAGCGCCCGGGTGAGGTCGGCCAGGGACGCCGACTGATCCTCCGCACGGGTCCTCAACCAGAGCAGCGTGTCGGTGATGACCTGGTCGTTCCGGCTGCGACCGGTGTGCAGCCGCCGGCCGGCATCACCCGTGATCTCGGTGAGACGCCGCTCCACCGCGGTGTGGATGTCCTCGTCTCCGGCGACGAACCGGAAGGTGCCCGCGGCGAGCTCATCCGCCACCTGTTGGAGACCCGCATCGATGGCCGCCGCGTCGTCAGCGCTGATGATGCCGGTTGCCCCCAGCATGCGGGCGTGCGCACGCGACCCCCGGACATCCTCCTGCCACAGGCGCCGGTCCACGGGCAGCGAGGCGTTCAGTGCATCGAAGGCCTCCGCGGACGACCCCTCGAAGCGCCCGCCCCACAGCCGGCCGCCGTCGGTGCTCATGCCGCGCCGGCCTCCATCGGACCGGCGGCCCCGGCCCTCTCGGCCTGGATGGCGCGCTGGAGGACATCGCACACGCGGTCCACCTGCGCCTCGGTCATCTCGCAGAAGAACGGAAGGGCAATGGTGGAGGCGCTGATGGCCTCGGTCACGGGGAGCTCCCCGGGTCGGTGACCGTGCTCGTCCTGATAGTACGGCTGCAGGTGGATGCACGGCAGATAGGGCTTGGCACTGATGCCCTCCGCCTCAAGGCGCCCGATGATGGCGTCGCGATCCAGGTCCGGCGCAAGCCGGGGCGCATAGACGAACCACGACCGGCGCTGCGGGCCCTCGTACATGGGGGCGACGCCGTCGATGCCGGCCATGCGCTGCTGGTAGAGGCCCGCGATACGGGCGCGGGCGTCCTGCATCCAGTCCAGGCGCTCGATCTGCGCCACGCCGATCGCCGCATGCACGTCCGACAGCCGGTAGTTGAAGCCCAGCCGCGAGTGCACCAGCCACGCTCCGTCGTCGGAGCGCCCCTGGTTGGTAAGGCTCTTCAGCAGCCGGTACAGGTCTTCGTCGTCGGTGAGGACAACACCGCCCTCCGCGGTGGTGAGCTGCTTGTTGGCGTAGAAGCCGTACACGGCGGGGTGGCCGAACGTGCCCAGCTTCCGACCGTCGTAGTCGCCGTCGATGGACTGGCAGGCGTCCTCCACGATGCCCAGGCCGTGGCGCTCCGCGATGCCCCTCAGCGCCGGGATCTCGGCCGGATAGCCGAAGATGTCGACGATGAGGATGGCCTTGGTGCGCGGTGTGATGGCTGCCTCCACCGCCGCGGGGTCCATGTTGAACGTGGGGGGATCGCCCTCCGCGAACACGGGCGTGGCACCCGTGTAGAGGATGACGTTGGCCGACGCCACGAACGAGAACGATGAGGTGATCACCTCATCGCCGGGCCCGAGGCCCAGGGCGTGCAGGCAGCAGTGCAGCCCGGCAGTTCCGGACGAGCAGGCGACCGCGTGCCGCGTGCCGATGCGCTCGGCCCACATCTCCTCGAAGCGGGTGACCGTGGGCCCCAGCGAGAGCTGACGGGACCGCAGCACGCCATCCACCAGTTCCCGCTCGCGGTCGCCGATGACCGGCCGCGCGAGGGGGATCGGCTCGTCGGCGCTCACGCCTCCCGCGCCCCGGAGGCGCTGGGCACCCCAGCCCGCCGCACCCCGTAGTCCAGGCTGTCCACCAGTGCATCCCACGAGGCCGCGATGACGTTCTGGTTCACGCCCATCGTGGACCACGTGGAGGCTCCATCGGTCGAATCGATCAGCACGCGGGTCGTGGCGTCGGTGCCATGGCCTTCGTCGAGGATCCTCACCTTGAAGTTGACGAGCGAGATCGCGTCGAGTTCAGGCACGCGACCGGCGAGCGCCCGCCGCAGGGCCTTGTCGAGCGCGTTGACAGGTCCGTTGCCCTCGGCCGTGGCGACCAGCCGCTCGCCGCCGTGGTGCACGCGCACCGTGGCCTCGGTGATGACGTGCCCGGTCTCGTCGCGCTCGGTGATCACGCGGAAGGACTCGAGCGCGAACACCGGCTCGTGCACCCCCGCCTCGCGCTCGAGCAGGATGGTGAACGACGCATCGGCCACCTCGAAGTGGTACCCCTCGTGCTCGAGTTCCTTGATGCGGGCGAGGATGCGCGGCGCCAGATCCGCGTCGGCCTCCACGTCGATACCCGCCTCGCGCGCGCGCTCCAGCACCACGTGGCGACCCGACAACTCGCTGACCTTCATGCCGCGCTCGTTGCCGACGAGCGATGGATCGATGTGCTCGAACGTGCGGGGGTCGGACACCATCCCGGCCACGTGCATGCCGCCCTTGTGGGCGAATGCATTTGCGCCCACGTACGGCGCCCAGGCGTCCGGCGGCAGGTTGGCCGTCTCCGCAGCCCAGTGCGAGAGCCGCGTGAGCTCCTCCAGGCCGCCGGGCCGCAGCACCTCGAAGCCCATCTTCAGCGCAAGCGATGGCGCGATGGAGATGAGGTTGGCGTTGCCGCACCGCTCGCCCCAGCCGTTGATGGTGCCCTGCACCTGCCGCGCCCCCTGCTGCACCGCCGCCAGGGAGTTGGCCACCGCGCACTCGGCATCGTTGTGGGTATGGATGCCCACGCGCGCGTCCGGCAGCGCGGCCACCACCTCGCCCGTGATGCGCTCGACCTCCATCGGCAGCGTGGCGCCGTTGGTGTCACACAGGATCACCCATGTGGCGCCATTGGCGTGCGCCGCACGAAGGCACTCGATCGCGTAGTCGGGGTGCTCGCGGTATGCATCGAAGAAGTGCTCGGCGTCGTAGAAGACGTCCTTGCCCTGCGACAGCAGGAACGCCACGGACTCGCCGATCATCGCGAGGTTCTCCTCGCGTGAGACCTTCGTCACCTTCTGCAGGTGGAGGTCCCAGGTCTTGCCCACGATCGTGGAGACCGGCGCGAAGCAGTCCACCATGATCCGCAGCCCGGGGTCATCCGATGCCGCAGTGCCACGCCGACGGGTCATCCCGAATGCCGCAACCCGGGTGCCGCCCAGGTCCTCGCGCTCGAGGAGGTCGAACAGCTCGGAGTCCTTCGGGTTGGACGACGGGAAGCCCGCCTCGATCACGTCCACGCCCACGTCGGCCAGGCGCAGGGCCACCTGCAGCTGTTCGCCCACCGACAGGCTCATCCCCTCGCGCTGCATGCCATCGCGAAGGGTGGTGTCGTAGAGGTCGATCCGCTCCATCAGCCCGCCGGCGCCGGGGCCGTGACGTAGTCGAGCCACTGCGACCAACGCGGGTCGCGCCCGTGCACGGCGTCCTCGAACACCTCCTGCAGGCGACGCGTGATGGGTCCAGGGGGGCCGATCACGTGATCGTCCACCGACCGGATGGGGCACACCTCGGCAGCGGTGCCGGTCATGAAGACCTCATCCGCGTTGTAGAGCTCCGACCGGGCCAGGTCGCGCTCCACCACGTCGTATCCCTCGGCGCGGGCAATCTCCATGATGGAGTTCCGCGTGATGCCCTCAAGGATGGCCGCCGACAGCGGCGGCGTGCTGATGAGCCCGTCCTTCACGACGAAGATGTTCTCGCCGGAGCCGTCGGCCACCATGCCCTGCTCGTTCAGCAGGATCGCCTCGGCGTAGCCGGCCTTGTGGGTCTCGATCTTGGCCAGGATCGAATTGAGGTACTGGCCACCCGCCTTGGCCGTCGCCGGAATGGTGTTGTTCCCGATGCGGCGCCACGACGACACCTTGGTGTCGATGCCGTTGCGAAGCCCGTCCTCGCCCAGGTAGGCGCCCCACACCCAGGCGGCGATGCTCACATCGACGGGCGCCTCCAGCGGATGCAGTCCCATCACGCCGTAGCCCCGCAGGACAATGGGGCGGATGTAGCAGGCACCCAGGCCGTTGGACGAGATGACGCCGTGCACCCCCTGGCGCATCTCCTCGCGCGGGAACGGGACCTCCATGAAGTACTGGGCTGCCGACCGCTCCAGGCGGGCCAGGTGGTCGTCCAGGCGGAAGACCGCCACTCCACCCTCGGCGTCATACGCGCGGATGCCCTCGAAGACGGACGAGCCGTAGTGCAGCCCATGGGACAGCACGTGGACCTTGGCATCGTGCCAGTCCACGAGCGATCCGTTCATCCAGATCTTCTCGGCTTCCTGCATACGTGGGTGCCCTTCCCGGTCGGAACAGGCGCCGGGTGCCCGGCGTCCGGGGGAGTCTAGCCCGCGGCGGACATCAGCAACTCGCCCATTTCGTGCGTGGAGCACGTGCCGCCGAGGTCGCGGGTGCTGTGGCCCATGCCCAGGACCTCATCGACCGCGCGCTCGATGGCCGATGCCGCGTGCGGGGCGTCCAGCGAGTAGCGCAGCATCATGGCCGCCGAGAGACAGGTCGCGATGGGATTGGCGATGCCCATGTCGGCGATATCCGGCGCGGAGCCGTGCACCGGCTCGTACAGGCCCGGCCCGTGCCCGCCCAGGCTGGCCGACGGCAGCAGCCCGATGGAGCCGGAGATCATCGCCGCCTCATCGGACAGGATGTCGCCGAACATGTTCTCGGTGACGATCACGTCGAAGTCGGCAGGGCGGCTGACCAGCTGCATGGCGGCGTTGTCCACCAGCATGTGCTCCAACTCCACGTCAGGGTGCTCCTCGGCCACGCGCATCACCTCGTCCCGCCACAAGCGCGAACTCTCGAGCACGTTGGCCTTGTCCACTGAGGTCACCTTGCCGCGACGGGTGAGGGCCGACTCGAATGCCACCTCGGCCACGCGGCGGATCTCCTCGCGGCTGTACGTGCAGGTGTCGAACGCACTGTCGCCCTGACGCCCGCTCTCACCGAAGTAGATGCCACCGGTCAGCTCCCGCACCACCAGCAGATCGGTGCCCTCGATGCGCTCGGTGCGCAGGGGGCTGCTCTCGTAGAGGGACGGGGTGGGCTTGACCGGGCGCAGGTTGGCGAACAGGCCGAGTCCCGCACGCAGCGCGAGCAGCGCCTGCTCGGGCCGGGGGTCATCCGGGTTCGTGGTGTCCCACTTCGGCCCTCCGACCGCACCCAGCAGCACGGCGTTCGATGCGCGGCAGGCCTCCATCACGCCATCCGGGAGCGGCGTGCCGTAGGTGTCGATGGCGCACCCGCCCACCGCGTGCGACTCCCACTCCACCTGCATGTCGTCCATCGGGGCGACGTGGTCCACGAGGCGCCGGGCCTCGCTGATCACCTCCGGGCCGATCCCGTCACCGGGCAGCAGCACCACCTTGACCTCGCGCATCGTCCCTCCGCGTCGACATGGACGCGGGGCAACCTACCACCGGCAGGGCGGGCCGCGGGGCATGGGGGAATCCCCATCAAATCCGGGCCGGGGCGTGACATGCCGGGATGCCCGTCGTACGGTGGGTGGGGAATCCTGACGAAAGGTTCCCTATGTCCTCCCGCCGATCTGCCGGAATCGCCGGTGCGCTGCTGGCATCGGTTGGCGTCGGTGCGCCCGCGATCGCGCTGGGTGCCCCCGACGAACGCCCGAACGTGCTGGTGGTCCAGACCGACGACCAGACGCTGGCCGATCTCGACGTGATGCCCAACGTACGCTCGCTGATCACCGCGCAGGGCGCCAAGTTCACCTCGGCGGTGACCCCGTTTGCCATCTGCTGCCCGTCACGCGCGGCGATGATGACGGGGGCCTACCCGCACAACAACGGCGTGAGCGCGAACTTCCCGCCGGACGGCGGATTCGTGCCGTGGGAGAAGCAGGCGAAGTCATCCGTCGGCTCCTGGCTGAAGGACGCCGGATACCACACCGTCCACATCGGCAAGTACATCAACGGCTATGGGTGGTTCAACAAGCCGGCGCCGACGCCCACTGGCTGGTCGGAGTGGTACGGAACGGCCGACCCGTCCACGTACCAGATGTACGGGTACCGGGTGAACCACGACGGCGGGCAGACACGCTTCGGCGTGTTCCAGGTGGAGAACCCGAAGAAGTACCAGGCAACGGTCTTCACCAACATCGCGCAGGGGGTGCTGCGCCGCGAGGCCGCGCGGCCGGGGCCGTTCTACATGCAGGTGGCGTACCTGGCACCGCACGTGGAGACGATCCCCCTCCGGAAGACCATCAATCCGCGCGATGTGGACATGGACGACACCAGCCAGTCGTCGGCCATCCAGAGCATCCCGCCACGCCCGCACCCCATCGACCGGAACAAGATCCCGAACCTGCCGCTCGACACCATGGCCTCACCCAACTTCAACGAGGCGGACAACAGCGACAAGGGCACCTACGTCGCCAGCCTGCCGAAGATGACACGCGAGGACATCCAGGACCTCATCGAGGACAACCGCCAGCGAAAGCGCTCGCTGATGTCGGTGGACCGCGGCATTGCACGGCTGATCGCCACCCTGAAGGCCACCGGGCAGCTGGACAACACGGTCATCATGTTCATGGGTGACAACGGCTACATGCTGGGCCAGCACCGCATCAAGAAGGGAAAATACTTCCCGTATGAGCCATCGCTTCGCATCCCGCTGATCGTCCGCGGCCCCGGGGTCACGCCCGGCACGGTGAACTCGTCGCTGGTCTCACTGATCGACGTGACGCCCACCGTGCTCGACTTCGCGGGGGTCGCGCCCACGGGTCGCGCACCCGACGGCGTGTCACTGAAGCCCGTGCTCACGGGCCAGTCCCCGGCACCCGCCCGCACCATGCTGCTGGAGAGCGGACCGCAGCAGGCACCCAACGGGGACACCCTGCCGCTGTTCGACGGCGTGCGCACTCCCCACTGGTCGTGGTGGCGCTACGAGGATGGCAGCGAGGAGCTGTACGACCTCGTCAACGATCGGTTCCAGCTCAACTCGCGCGCATCCGACCCGGCATACCGACGCACCCGGGCCGCCCTCATCCGTGAGTGGCAGCGCCTGAAGGACTGCTCCGGCGCCGAGTGCCAGGTCCGCACCACGCGCATCCCGCGCCCGGCGCGGGGCTGACAGCGTGCTGCCGCCCCGCGCCGGACCATGCGTCCGGCGCGGGGCGGGGCGCTACAGCAGGATGGTGGTGACCGGGCCCTCGCGCTCGCGATCGGCCTCGTAGGCATCGATCACCTCGGAGCGACGCAGGGTCAGCCCGATGTCGTCCCATCCGTTCAGAAGGCGGTCGCGCACCGAGTCCTCGATGTGGAACTCCACGGTACGTCCGTCGGGCAGGGCCACCGCGCACTCCTCGAGGTCGACGGTCATCTCAATGCCCGGCTGGTCGAGCGCCTCACGCATGATCGTGCGGACGTCATCCTCCGGCAGGACCACGGGAAGCATGCCGATCTTCGTGCAGTTGGTGCGGAAGATGTCGGCGAACGACGAGGCGATGACGACATCGAATCCGAAGTCCTGGATGGCCCATGGGGCGTGCTCGCGCGAGGACCCGCACCCGAAGTTGCGCCCGGCCACGAGGATGCGCGCCCCGGCGTACTCCGGACGGTCGAGCAGGTAGAAGTCCTCCTCGCGCCAGTCGAAGAACAGGAACTCGCCGAAGCCGGTGCGCTCGATGCGCTTGAGGAACTGCTTCGGGATGATCTGGTCGGTATCCACGTCCGCCCGGTCCATCGGGGCGACCTTCGACTTCACGATGGTGATGGGTTCCATGTCGGCGACCTCCCCTAGGCGCCCGCGAGGGCGGCGTCGAACGTTCGGACGTCCACAAGGTGGCCCGTGATGGCCGCGGCGGCGGCCATGGCGGGACTCACCAGATGGGTGCGGCCGC
Organism: Miltoncostaeales bacterium; assembly: GCA_030829765.1. Lineage (GTDB taxonomy): Bacteria > Actinomycetota > Thermoleophilia > Miltoncostaeales > Miltoncostaeaceae > SYFI01. The sequence goes on from JAUROO010000127.1 coordinate 7,746, forward strand.
CCTTGCCCTGGCGGCCCTCGAAGTTGCGGTTGCTGGTGGATGCAGCGCGCTCGCCCGGCTGCAGGATGTCCGGGTTCATCCCCAGGCACATCGAGCATCCGGCGTCACGCCACTCGAAGCCCGCGCCACGGAAGACCTCGTCCAGCCCCTCGTCCTCGGCCTGCGCCTTCACGGCCATCGAGCCCGGCACCACCATGGCGCGCAGGCCGTCCTTCACCGACTGGCCGCGCACGACGTCGGCTGCCGCCCGCAGGTCCTCGATGCGCCCGTTGGTGCACGAGCCCAGGAACACGGTGTCGATGGCGATGTCCTCCATGGCCTCCCCGCCATGCAGGCCCATGTACTCCAGCGCGCGGCGCACGGCCTCCTGATCGGTGGGGTCGTCGTACTGCTCAGGCGTCGGCACGCGGCCGGTGATGGGCGCAACCATTCCGGGGGTCGTGCCCCAGGTCACCTGCGGAGCCAGCGACGGGACGTCCACGTCCATCTCGCGGTCGAACTGCGCGTCGGGGTCCGACGGCAGCGTGCGCCAGCCCTCCACGGCCTGCGCGAAGTCGCGCGGCGCGGCCATGCGTCCCTCGACGTAGGCGAACGTGGCGTCATCCGGCGCCACCATGCCCGCGCGCGCACCGCCCTCGATCGACATGTTGCAGACGGTCATGCGGCCCTCCATGGTGAGCCCGCGGATCGCCTCGCCCGCGTACTCCACCACGTGGCCCTGGGCCCCCGAGACCCCCATCTGGCCGATGGCGCCGAGGATCAGGTCCTTCGCCACCACGCCGCGGGGCATGGCGCCCTCGAAGTTGATGCGCATGGTGCGGGGCATGCCCTGCGGCAGCGTCTGGGTGGCGAGCACGTGCTCCACCTCGCTCGTGCCGATCCCGAACGCCAGGGCGCCGAAGGCGCCGTGGGTGGACGTGTGGCTGTCGCCGCACACGATGGTCATGCCGGGCTGGGTGAACCCCAGTTCAGGGCCGATCACGTGAACGATCCCCTGGCGGAGGCTCGTGAGCGAGAAGAGCGGGATGCCGAACTCGGCCGCGTTGCGCTCCAGGGCCTCCACCTGCAGGCGGGAGAGATCGTCCTCGATCCCACGCTCACGGCCGATGGTGGGCACGTTGTGATCCACCGTCGCCAGCGTGCGGTCCGGGCGCCGCACCGGACGCCCGGCCATCCGCAGCCCATCGAAGGCCTGGGGCGAGGTCACCTCATGCACCAGGTGCAGGTCGATGTACAGAATCGCCGGGCCCTCGGGGCCCTCGGGCGCAACCTCGTGCAGATCCCACACCTTCCGGAACAGGGTCTTCCCCACGTGAAGCTCCTCCGTCGTCGTCGGCCGGCGGCTACACGCCGCTCTCGGCCATCCTCTCGGTCGCATCGGCATTCCTGCTGGCGGTCACGGCGCGCAGGTACGCGATCGCGCTTGCCTCGAGCACATCGGGTGACACGCCCTGGCCGGTGAACTGGCGGCCGTCGATCTCGCACAGCACCCGCGCCTCACCCAGCGCATCGGGACCGTCCGTGACCGCGGACACCGAGTACTCGAGCAGCGTGCCCGCCGACCCGACGGCCGCGTCGATCGCACCGATGAGCGCGGCCACGGGGCCGTCGCCCGTGCCCTCGCCGGTGGACTCCACCCCGTCGGCCCCGCGGACGATCACGCGCGCGCCGGCCTTCGCGCCCGATTCCCCGGAGAACGCGATCTCACGCAACTCGAGGGAGTGCGCGTGGTCCACCCGCATCTCATCCTCCATCAGGGCCTCGAGATCCATCGCGGAGAGTTCACCCTTGCGATCCGCGACCTCCTTGAACCGCCGGAACGCCTCGTTCAGCGCATCCCGGTCCAGTTCGTAACCGAGGTCGGTGAGCGCCTGGCGCAGGGCATGGCGGCCGGAGTGCTTGCCCAGAACGAGTTCGCTCTGCGTGAGACCCACGCTCTGGGCGTCCATGATCTCGTAGGTGAGTGGGTTGGCCAGCACACCGTGCTGGTGGATGCCCGCCTCGTGCGCGAAGGCGTTGCGCCCCACGATCGCCTTGTTCGGCTGGATCTCGTAGCCGGTAAGGCGGCTCACCATGCGGCTGGACCGCGTGATCTCCGTGGTCTCGATGCCCGACCACAGCCCGCCCAGGTCCTCTGCGCGGGTGCGCAGGATCATGGCCATCTCCTCGAGGCTCGCGTTGCCCGCGCGCTCTCCAATGCCATTGACGCACACCTCCACCTGACGCGCGCCCACCTCGAGACCTGCCAGCGAGTTGGCGACGGCCAGCCCCAGGTCGTTGTGGCAGTGCACCGAGAGCGTGACGCCCTCGAGCGTCGGCGTGCGCTCGTAGAGCTCCAGCAGGAACCGCTGGAACTCGGTCGGCATCGTGTATCCGACCGTGTCGGGGATGTTGATCGTTCCGGCGCCCTCGGCGATGGCCGCCCCGATCATCTCGGCCACGAATGCCGGGTCCGAACGGGTGGCGTCCTCGCATGAGAACTCCACGTCGGGCGACAGCGAACTGGCCTGGCGGACCGCGTCGATGGCCGTGGCCAGCACCTGCGCACGGTCCATGCGCAGCTTGTGGGCCATGTGGATGTCGGAGGTTGCGATGAAGGTGTGGATGCGGGGCTTCGCCGCGTCGCGCACGCCCTCCCACGCAACCGCGATGTCCTTCTCGTTGGCGCGGGCGAGGCCGGCGATCGTGGGGCCCTCCACCTCGCGGGCCACGGCCTGGACCCCCTCGAGGTCGCCGGGCGACGAGATCGGGAAGCCGGCCTCGATCACATCCACCCCGAGCCGCGCGAGTTGCTGCGCAATCTCCACCTTCTCCCGCAGGTTCAGGTGGATGCGCGGGGACTGCTCCCCATCGCGAAGGGTCGTATCGAAGAACCTGACGCGGTTGGCGTCGTCTCGGCTGGCGTCGTCGGCCGGCACGGGGGCTTCCTCCTGGCTCGTGTGGACTGATCCGTTTGCCGGGCGCATCCCGGCGTGGGTGTCGGTTCGCTCCCCCTAGCGGGGGAGGAGCAGAAGGGCGCCCAGGGTGCCGCGACCGGCCAGGAGGTTCGTGTTCGCGGTGGCGCTCATCGCCGGGCAGCGTAGCGCACGGCCCGCGGGGGTGCCATCAGCCCCCGCGAAAAAGCGCGAGAGGCGGATGGCGCCGGTGTATCGATTGGCGAGTTGTCGCCAACCGATACACCGGGGCCAGCCGCACTGCTGTGATTATCGCCGGGGTTGATGGCACCCCCGCGGGCTACTCGCTCAGATGTCGAGATCGACGAACCACACGTCCGCGTCGCACCCCTTGGCGATCGCGGCCTGGGTGGCGGGCGGCACCGGGGAGTCCACGGTCACGCCCATGGTGGCCTGCCCCTCGGAGGAGCGACCGACGGCCATGGAGGCGATGTTGATGCCCTCGTCGGCCATGACCGACCCGAGGGTGCCGATCTTCCCCGGGACGTCCGCATAGCGGAGGATGCCCACGTGCCGGTCGAGCTCGAGCTCGATGGACTGGCCGAGAACCTCCACCAGGCGCGGGCGCGAGGTGCTGCCCACCGTGGTGCCGGCAACCGAGACGTCGCCGATGCTCACCTTCAACCGACTGGTGTAATCGCGAGAGGCGGAGGTGGTGGAGTCGCTCCACTCGATGCCGCGCTCGCGTGCACGGTCGGCGGCATTCACCATGTTCACGGTCTCCACCGTGTGGCCGGACAGCGCGCCCGCGAGGACGGCCGTGACGAGCAGCCGGGTGTCGTGCTCGGCGATCTCGCCCTCGCAGGAGACCTCGATGGAGTCCTCGATGCCCCCGGCGATGCCTGCGGCAAGGCGCCCGAGGTGGCCGGCCAGCGGCAGGAAGGGGCCGACGGTGGCCATGGTCTCGGCGGAAACCACGGGGATGTTCACCGCGCTGGTGACCACCCCGCCGGTGAGGGCGGCGGCAACCTGCTCGGCGCACGCCACGCCGGCCCGCTCCTGCGCCTCGCCCGTCGACGCACCCAGGTGCGGGGTGACGATGATGCCCGGCACCCCGAAGTACGGGCTCTCGGTGGCCGGCTCCTCACGGAACACATCTATGGCGGCGCCGGCCACCTTGCCGCTGGCAATCGCATCCACGAGGTCCTGCTCGACGATGAGGTCGCCGCGGGCGTCGTTCACGATGCGCACGCCGTCGCGCATCTTCGCGAACGCGCCGGCGTCCATGAAGCCCCGGGTCTCCGGGGTGGATGCCAGGTGCAAGGTGATGAAATCGGCCTCGCCGTAGAGCTGGTCGAGGTCATCCATCTTCTCGACGCCCATCTCGCGGTACCGCACGTCCGCGACGAAGGGGTCGTACGCGACAACCCGCATCCCAAGGCCCATCGCGCGCTCGGCCACCAACTGGCCGATGTTCCCGAACCCGACCACGCCCAGGGTCTTGCCCGTCACCTCGATGCCGCCGAAGCGCGAGCGCTCCCACCGTCCATCCACGAGGGCCATGTGTGCCTGCGGGATGTTGCGGGCCTGGGCGAGGAGCAGCGCCACGGCGTGCTCGGCAGCCGAGACGGCATTCGAGCCGGCCGCGTTCACCACGACGATGCCCCGCTCGGTGGCGGCCTCGACGTCCACGTTGTCGACGCCCGTGCCCGCGCGGCCCACCACGCGCAGGGCCGGCGCCGCGCTGATGAGCGCGGCGCTCACCTTGGTGGCGCTGCGCACCACCAGGGCGTCGTAGGGTGCGATGCGCTCGGCCAGTTCATCGGCCGACCACTCCAGCTCGACGTCGACATCACCCACGGAGCGGAGCACCTCAATGCCCCCCTCCGCGATCTTCTCGGTGACGAGGATCCGCGGACGGTCACTCATATGGGCGTGCTCCCGGGGTCGCGCTCAGAACTCGGTGTCGATCCAGTCCATCATCCCGCGGAGCTTCTTGCCGGTCACCTCGATGGGGTGCCCGGCCTGCGCCTCCGCGGTGGCGTTGAAGTTCGGGAGGCCCGCCTTGTATTCGGCGATCCACTCCTCGGCGAACTCGCCGCTCTGGATCTCGGACAGGATCTTGCGCATCTCGGCGCGGGTGTCGTCGGTGATGATGCGCTTGCCGCGCGTCAGGTCGCCGTACTCGGCCGTGTTGGAGATGGAGTACCGCATCCCCGCGATGCCCTTCTCGTACATGAGGTCCACGATCAACTTGACCTCGTGCAGGCACTCGAAGTACGCCAGTTCGGGCGGGTAGCCGGCCTCAGTGAGGGTGTCGAACCCGGCGCGCACCAGCTCCGTGAGGCCGCCGCACAGCACGACCTGCTCGCCGAACAGGTCCGACTCGCACTCATCGCGGAAGGTCGTGGGGATGACGCCCGCGCGGGTGCACCCGATGCCCTTGGCGTACGCGCGGGCGAGCGCGTCGGCGTTCCCGGTGGCATCCATCTCCACGGCCATGAGGCCGGGGACGCCCTTGCCCTCGGTGTACTGGCGGCGCACCAGGTGGCCCGGCCCCTTGGGAGCGACCATTGCGACGTCCACGCCCTCGGGCGGGGTGATCTGCTTGAAGTGGATGGCGAACCCGTGGGCAAAGAGCAGCATGTTGCCCGGCTCGAGACCCGGCGCGACATCGGCGGCGTAGACGTCGCCCATGATCTCGTCGGGCACGAGGATCATGACCATGTCGGCCCGGCGGGTGGCCTCCAGCGGCGTGAGCACCTCTAGGCCATCTGCGGCGGCCTTGGCGGCCGACTGCGAATCCGGCCGGAGCCCGACGACCACGTCCACGCCCGAGTCCTTCAGGTTCAGGGCGTGCGCATGCCCCTGGCTGCCGTATCCGATGACGGCAACGGTCTTGCCGTCCAGCTGGCCGAGGTCGGCATCCGCGTCGTAGATCATCTTCAGCTCGTCGCTCATGTGGTCTTTCTTCGCCTAGGTCGTCTTACCGCCGCGGCCCAGGGCCACGACGCCGGTGCGGACCATCTCGACCAGCCCGTTGCCACGGAGCAGCTCCTCGAGGTTCTCGAGCTCCGCTGTCGTGCCGGTGGCCTGGATGATCATGGACTCGCTCGTCACATCGACGATCTCGCCCTTGAAGATGTCCACCAGCGCAAGGACCTCGGCGCGCGGGGCTTCGGCGGTGGACACCTTGAACAGCCCGAGCTCGCGGGCGACCATGTTGTCGGGATCGAGGTCCCGCACCTTGATCACATTGATCAGCTTGTCCAGCTGCTTGGTGATCTGCTCCACCGGGAAACGCGAGGCGTCCACGGTGATGGTCATGCGCGAGCGATGCTCGTCCTCGGTGGGACTCACCGCGAGCGAATCGATGTTGTAGCCGCGTCGCGTGAACATGCCGGCGACGCGCGAAAGCACGCCCGGCTTGTTCTCCACGAGGACGGAGAGGGTGTGCTGGGTCACGGCGCGGGAGCATACCCCACGCGCAACTAGTCGCCCCGGACGGCCTCGCGCACAAGTCGCTGCACCGACTGCGGGTCCGCGCGCCCACCGGTGCCCTTCATCGCCTGGCCGACGAAGAAGCCGATCACCTTGTCCTTGCCATCACGCAGTTGCTGCGCCTGATCGGGGTTCGCCGCGATGATCTCGGCGACGATGGCCGCGAGGTCGCCCTCATCCATCGCGCCAAGACCCTTCGACTCCACCACGTCTGCGGGGTCGCCCCCTGAGGCGATGACCTCGGCCAGCACCTCTTTCGCCGCGGGCACCGTGACCGTGCCGGCATCCAGCAGGCCCACGAGCGCGGCGACGTGCGCCGGGGTGACCTTCGACTGCCACGGCTCGACGCCCACCTCGCGCAGCTGCGCGCGCAGCTCGCCCCGGATCCAGTTCGCGCAGGCCTTGGGGTCGGCCAGCGCCGCGGCCTCCATGAAGTACGCCACGAGCTCCGGCCTCTCGGTGAGGACCTCCGCGTCCTCGGCCGACAGCCCCATCTCCCCCACCATCCGCATGCGCAGCGGCAAGGGCAACTCGGGCAGCCCGGCGCGCAACTCCTCGACCCACGCCGGGTCGGGCGCGATCGGCACGAGGTCGGGCTCGGGGAAGTACCGGTAGTCGTGCGACTCCTCCTTCGAGCGCAGCGACGTGATGTGCCCCGTGTCGGGTTCGTAATGCACCGTCTCCTGCGATACCCGGCCGCCCGCGGCGACGATCTCCTCCTGGCGCGCGATCTCGGCCTCGATGCCCCGTTCGAGGAACCGGAAGGAGTTCATGTTCTTGAGCTCGGTCTTCGTGCCCAGCTCCTGGGAGCCCACCGGCCGGATCGACACATTGGCGTCGGCGCGCATCGAGCCCTCCTCCATCGAGCAGTCGCTGACACCGAGGAAGAGCAACGTCTGGCGCAACTGGCGCAGGAAGAGCGCGACGTCCGACGGCGAGCGGAGGTCCGGCTCGGTGACGATCTCCACGAGCGGCGTTCCGCCACGGTTGAAGTCCACCACCGACTCCGCCGCGCCCGCGCGGCGCCCGCCGGCGTGTGTGAGCTTGGCCGCGTCCTCCTCCAGGTGTGCACGGGTGATGCCGACAACCAGTTCCGAGCCGTCCTCGCGCAGCGCACGGAACTCTCCCCGGCCGCAGATGGGAATGTCGAACTGGCTGATCTGGTAGGCCTTCGGCAGGTCGGGGTAGAAGTAGTTCTTGCGGTGGAAGATCGAGCGGGGGGCGATCTCGCACCCGAGGGCGAGGCCGATCAGCAGCGCACGGCGCACGGCCTCCTCGTTGACCACGGGCAGCACGCCGGGGTGCGCCAGGCATACCGGGCAGGTGTGGGTGTTGGGTGGGTCACCGAACGACAGCTCGCATCCGCAGAACATCTTCGTGCGCGTGGAGAGCTGCACGTGGATCTCCACGCCGATGACGGGCTCATGCGCGCTCATGTCACCAGCCCCGGCGGCCGCGTGTCGAACGCCAGCGCGCCCTCCAGGGCGTGGGCCGCGCCGAGCAGCGCATTCTCGCTGAAAGCGGGGCCCGCAAGCTGCAGGCCCACCGGGAGGCCGTCTGAGAGCCCGCAGGGGATCGAGATGGCGGGAAGGCCGGCCAGGCTGACCGGGATGGTGCACACGTCGGCCATGTACATCGCGTACGGATCGGCGGTGCGGTCGCCCAGCGGGAATGCCACTGTGGGGGACGTGGGCGATACCAGCAGGTCCACCTTCTCGAACGCGTCGGCGAATTCGCGCACCATCAGGGTGCGCACCCGCTGGGCACGCCCGTAGTACTGGTCGTAGTAGCCGGATGCCAGGGCGAAGGTGCCCAGCATGATCCTGCGCTTCACCTCCGGGCCGAACAGGTCCCCGCGCGTGGTCTCGTACTGGTCAAGCAGGTTCGCGGCAGGCGCGACCGGTCCGTACCGCACGCCATCGAACCGCGCGAGGTTGGCGGAGCACTCCGCCGGGGCCAGCACGTAGTACGTGGCCAGGCCGCTGAGCGCCGAGGGAAGGCTGACCGGCACCACGGTGCCCCCCAGTTCCTCCACCGTGCCGAGCGCCGCATCGACGGCCGCACGCACGCCGGGCTCGATTCCCTCACCCATGAGCTCGTCCACGACGCCCACCCTCATGCCCGACAGGTCCGTGGCCGTGGGCGTACTGATTTCGCCCGGCCAGTCGAGCGAGGTGGAGTCCATCGGATCGCGCCCCACCGTGTGCCGCAGCAGGAGCGCAGCATCCTCCACGCTGCGTGCGAACGGGCCCACCTGGTCGAGTGAGGACGCGAAGGCGATCAGCCCATACCGCGAGATCGCGCCATACGTGGGCTTCATCCCGACGATTCCGCAGAGAGCCGCCGGCTGGCGGATGGAGCCCCCGGTGTCGGACCCGAGCGACCACGGCACCTGGCGCTCGGCCACGGCCGCCGCGGAACCGCCGCTGGACCCGCCGGGCACCCGCCCGTGGTCCCACGGGTTGAGCGTGTTCTTGAAGGCCGAGTTCTCCGTGCTGGAGCCCATGGCGAACTCGTCCATGTTGGTCTTGCCCACCACCACGGCGCCCGCCGCCTCCAGCCGGGCAACGCACGTGGCCGTGTACACCGGACGGAACCCCTCGAGCATGCGCGACCCGGACGTGGTGACCACATCGCGTACCGACAGGGCATCCTTGATGCCGATGGGCACGCCGGCCAGCGGCGGCCTCTCGGGCATGGCGTCGATCTCCCGGGCACGGGCGCGCGCACCCTCGGCATCCACGGCGAGGAACGCGTCGACATCATCCGCGGCGATCGCCGCCAGGTGCGCCTCGACGAGTTCCGCGCTGGAGGTCTCTCCGGCCCGGATCGCGGCGATCTGCCCGGCGGCTGTCAGGTCCCTCAGGCCCATCAGTCCATCCTCGGGACGCCGAAGCCCTCGTCCGTCACGTGCGCGGCCTCGCGCAGGGCCTCCTCGCGCGGCAGGCCCGGCACGGGAACGTCGGGGCGCACCACGTTCTCAAGGGCGATCACGTGCGTCGTCGGCGGAACGCCATCGAGGTCCATCGCGCGGATGGCGTCGATGTGCTCGAGGATTCCCGACAGTTCCTCGCGCATCACCTGCTCCTCGTCGGGCGAGAGGCGAAGGCGCGCGAGGCGGGCGACGTGGCGGACGGTCTCGTCGTCGATCATCGGCGGCGGACTGTAGCCGCTCGGCCGCGGGGTGGCTGGTACCGTCGGACCATGGACGGCGAGCTCGAGGTCATCCGTCGCATCGCCGCCCGGGTCGCCCCCCGCGGGGGCGTGTCGGTCGGGATCGGCGACGACGCCGCCGTGCTGGATGACGGAACCGTGCTGGCACTCGACATGGTCGTGGACGGGGTGCATGTGCGCAGGTCGACGCACTCACCGTCCGACATCGGGCACACGGCGCTCGCGGTGAACATCTCCGACGTCGCCGCGATGGGCGCCATTCCCGTGGCGGCGATGGTCGGGCTGGGCCTGCCCGCGGATGTCGGCGCAGGAGAGGTCGATGCCATGTATAGGGCAATGGAGGACCTTGCCCGCACCCACGCGATGTCGATCGTGGGCGGCGATGTGTCGGCCTGCCCGGTGCTCTCCCTGTCGGTGGCGATCATCGGCCGGGCGCCCGAGGGCATCCGGCCGGTGCTGCGCTCGGGAGCGCGCGCCGGGGACGTCCTGGTGGTCACCGGTCCGCTCGGGGCCTCTGCGGCCGGGCTCCTGTGCCTCGACCACCCCGATGCCGGCGCAGGTGACCGCGGGGCCCTCATCGCCGCCCATCTGCGGCCGCAGCCGCAGGCCGCCCACGGCCGCCACCTCGCAGAGGCAGGCGCCACGGCGATGATCGACATATCGGACGGGCTGCTGCTGGACGCTGACCGGGTGGCGCGCGCGTCCGGGCTCGCCGCGGTGATCGACCTTGACGCCGTGCCGCGTGCCGCGGGCGTCGACGCCGTGTCCGGTGCCGTCGGCATGGACGCGGCGCTGCTGGCCTGCACCGGAGGCGAGGACTACCAGTTGCTGGCCGCGCTTCCCCCGGAGGCCGGTCGGGAGCCGCACCTGCACGTGGTGGGGCATCTGGAAAGTGGAGGCCCCGGCGTGCGCGCCATGCGCGCCGGGCGGGACGTCACGCCCGAACGGCTGGGCTGGGAGCACCGCGGCGGCGCATCAGCGCCCGCTCAGCCGCCTCCACAGGGCTGACGGCCACCACACCCGGTCGCCGATGTCCAGCACCAGCGCGGGCACCAGCACCGAACGCACCACCAGGGTGTCCAGGAGCACGCCGAAGGCCACGAGGAACCCGATCTGGGTGATGCTGACCAAGGGCAGCACCGCCAGCACCGCGAACGTCCCGGCAAGTACCACGCCGGCGGAGGTGATGACACCGCCAGTCACGGCGAGACCCCGCAGCATGCCCTCGTGCGTGCCGTGCTCCAGGGCCTCCTCACGCACCCGGGCCATGAGGAAGATGTTGTAGTCGATCCCCAGCGCCACCAGGAATATGAAGCCGAACAGCGGCAGCGCCGTGCTCTCGCCGGCGAACCCGGCCAGGTCGAACACCAGGCACGCGATGCCCAGGCTCGCCAGGAACGACAGTATGACCGTCAGGATGAGAATCACCGGGGCGGCCACCGCCCGGAGCAGAAGGCCCAGGATGATGGCGACGACCACGAGCACGATGGGGACCAGCAGCATCAGGTCGCGCTGTGATGCGGCGTCCAGATCGGCCTCGGTGGCCGTGGGGCCGCCCACCAGGACCCCATCACCCCCCGCGGCCTTCACCCTCTCGCGCAGCACCGTGATGTCGTCGTAGGCGGCATCGCTATATGGCGGGTCCTTCAGCGTGACGTCGTACTGCACGCCGGGCGGCCCCTCGGTGGCGCGGCGTGCCGAGCTGACCCCCGGCGTGGTGCGAATGGCCCCGGCCACGGCAGCCTCGTCGGCGCCGGGCGGGATGATCACGTTGGTCGGTGCCGACGAGCCGGCCGGGAACGCCCGCGTGATGATGTCCTGGCCCAGGATGGAATCGACGTCCTGCCGGAAGTCATCGGCCGACGTGAGGCCCGTGTTGAACGACAGGAGCCCCAGCGACGCGATACCCAGGATGACGGCCGTCACGATCCACGTGCCGCGCGGACGCCGCGCCACGCGCTCACCCAGGCGACGCCACCAGCCCTGGGTCTCGCTGCTGCCGGTGGACCCGTAGCGCGGGATGAAGGGCCAGAAGGCCCGCCGGCCGCCAAGCAGCAGCAGCGCGGGAAGGGCGGTGAGCATCACGAGCATCGCGAGGAACACGCCCATCGCGCCGATCGGGCCCAGCCCCGACGTGCCGTTGACCTCGGCCAGGAGGAGGCACAGCAGCGCAGCGATCACCGTGCCCGCGGAGGCGAGGATGGCCGGGCCCGCCCGACGGATGGCGATGGCCATGGCCTGGTGCTTGTCCTCGTTGCGGCGCAACTCCTCGCGGTAGCGCGCCGTGAGCAGTAGCGCGTAGTCGGTGCCGGTGCCGAACACGAGCACCAGCAGGATGCCTGCCGACTGGCCGTTCACCACCACCCCGTTGTCGGCGAGCAGATAGCCGAAGGCCCGGGCGCTGATCTCCGCGATCCCCACGGCCAACAAGGGGAGCAGCCAGAAGATGGGACTGCGGTAGATGACCAGCAGCAGCACGAACACGATCAGGGTCGTGGCCAGCAGCAGGTTGGTGTTGATGCCCCCGAACACCTCGATGGCGTCGGCCGAGATGCCGGCCGGACCCGTGACGCGTGCATCCAGCCCCGGCGGCGCGGCCGCCTCCAGGGTCTCGCGCAGTTGCGTGACGTCGTCGAGGAGCAGCTCCGAGTCGCCTGCCACGTCCAGGTTGGCCACCAGCAGTTGGGCCGTGCCGTCCTCCGACACCTGACCGGGGACCAGCCCCGGTGCCTGCACGCCCGCGGGGAGGTCGCGGTTGAACTCGGCGACCGCGCGGGCGATGGCCGTGCGGTCGGTGGCGGTGAGGCCCCCATCACGGGCAATCACGGCGACCGCCGGGGTGACGTCACCGCCGGGGAACTGTTCCTGGAGGTCGAGGACCGTCACGGATTCGGCCGTTCCGGGCAGGAAGCTCGACGGCTCATTGCTCTGCGCCGACTCGAACTTCCCGGCGAACGGGAAGATCACGACGAGGATCAGGATCCACGCGGCGAGGACCACCCACTTGCCCCGCCGGTCGGCAGGGAAGGTGGCAATGCGCGAGAGAGCGGACTTCACGCGCGGCACGCTAGCGACTGGCCCGGGCACCCCGGTCGGCGTACGGGGGGCGCGGACGGGCGATAGCGTGCCCGGCGTGGAGATGCATGCCGACCCGCTCGACCGGTTCGAGGAGATCGTTGCCGAAGCCGTGGCCGGTATCCCCGAGCCGTTCGCATCGGCCCTCGACGACGTGGTGCTGGTAGTCGAGGAGCATGCCCGCGGCAGGTCCCTGTACGGGCTCTACGAGGGGCACCCCATCACCACGGGAACCGTCCCGTCGGGCGCCATGCCGCCGCGCATCACCATCTACATGCGCCCGATGGCCGACCACTTCCGCGATCCGGGGCAACTTCGCCATCAGGTCCGGGTGACCGTGCTGCACGAACTGGGTCACCATATGGGCCTCGACGAGGACCGCCTGGACGAGCTCGGATACGCGTGATCCGGGCCCGTCCGGCGGCCCCCCGGGCCGCTAGGAACGCGCGGGCGCGTCCTCGAGGCCGGTGATGTTGATGGAGGCCTCTCCCCCGTACCTCTTGTTGAGGTTGATGATCACCGCGGTCATGCCCTCGATGATGATCGCGTTGGCCAGGGGCCCTGCGTCCAGCCCGCGGCAGCCCGGGATCGACTTGGTCAGATCGACCACGGCCTCGCGGGCGGCCTTGCTCTTGCCGCATACGAGCACGTCGCCCTCGATGCGGTGACGCTCCTGCAGCGCGGCGGCCGGCAGGTTGTTGTAGGCCACGACCACCTTGGCGTCGGGCGCCAGGTCCTGGATCTGGTGGGCGCACGACGGCGCCGGCAGGTCCAGCACCGCCATCGCGCCGCTCTTGCCGAACTTCAGTGCGTTCACGACCGACACCAGAACCTTGTCGGCCAGATGCTCGGCCAGGGCGGGCATGGTGGCCTCGATCCCCTCATACGGGATCGACAGCACGGCCATCTCGCACGCGGCCGCTGCAGCGGCGTTCTCCATGGGCACGAAGTTGCCCTCGGCGTAGGCCTCGCGCAGGCCCTCGGCCGCCTGGTCGGCACGCTCCTGGCTGCGTGAGCCCACGATGATCTCGTGGCCCGCAGCGGCGAAGGTGATGGCGAGACCGCGACCGAGGTCGCCGGTGCCGCCGAAGATCGCGATCTTCACGTGATGATTCCCCTTGTCGGTTCGTCCCCCATGCGCCGCTCCGCGGACTGGAGGGTGTTGGCCAGCAGGAAAGCAATCGTCATGGGTCCCACGCCCCCGGGAACGGGAGTGAGGGCACCCGCGACCTGCGCCACCTCGTCGTAGTGGACGTCGCCGCACAGCCGGTCATCCAGGCGGTTCATACCCACGTCGATCACCGTGGCGCCCGGCTTGACCCAGTCGCCGCGCACCATCTCGGGGCGGCCCACGGCGACCACCAGCACGTCGGCCTCGCGGCATACGGACGGCAAATCGCGCGTGCGCGAGTGGGCCACCGTCACGGTGGCGTTGCGCTCCAGCAGCATCATCGCCTGGGGCTTCCCCACGATGAGGCTGCGTCCCACCACCACGGCGTTCGCCCCCTCCAGGTCCACCCCCGCATCGTCCAGCAGCCACATGACGCCCGATGGCGTGCACGGGCGCAGGCAGGGCTCACCCCGCACCAGGTGGCCGATGTTCACGGGCGAGAAGCCATCGACGTCCTTGGTCGGTTCGATGCGCGCGGCGATCGCCGGCTCGGTCAGCGGATCCGGCACGGGCAACTGCACCAGCATGCCGTCCACGGCGTCATCCGCCGCCAGGCGGTCCAGCAGGGCATCCATCTCCTCCTGCGTGGTGCCCTCGGGCAGCTTCATGCGCTCCACGACCATGCCGGCCTCTTCCGCCTGCTGCGCCTTGTTCCGCTGGTAGATCTCGCTGGCGGGGTCCTCACCCACCTGGATCCCGACAAGACCCGGCTTTCGGCCATGCCGGGCCGCGAACGCCGCGCAGCCCTCCGCCACCCGCTCGCGCACCCGCCGCGCCGCATCGCGGCCGTCAATCACCCTCGCGCTCATCCCGCGAGCCTCCTCATCGGCGCCATGTCCGCCATCAGTATCCGCTCCTTGTCGTCAAACCGCACCTGGATCAGCCGCCCCTTCTGCTGGACGCCGGTGATGACGCCCTCGCCGAACGACTCGTGCACCACCGCGTCGCCCACGTCGTACGGGGACACGGTGATGGATGCCCCGGACGGCCCATCCCGGCGGGGCGCCACCTCGCGGCCGAGTGCCTCGTCGGGGATCTCCTCGATGAACCGCGACGGGATCGCATACATGCGGCTGCCCCGCAGGGCTCGGCTGTCCGCATGCGACAGCACCAGGCGCTCGCGTGCGCGCGTCAGCGCCACGTAGCAAAGCCGCCGCTCCTCCTCGAGTCCATCCGGGTCGTCGATCGACCGTGCATGGGGGAACAGGCCCTCCTCCAGCCCGGTCACGAGAACCACGTCGTACTCGAGCCCCTTCGCGTTGTGCACCGTCATCAGCGTGACGCGGCCCCCGCTGTCCTCGGCCTCATCCACCGCGGATACCAGCGCGACCTCCTCGAGGAACCCCGTGAGCGACGGCTCCCCGGCCCGGGCCGCGTACTCACCCGCCATCCCGACCAGTTCCTGCAGGTTGTCCAGGCGGCCCAGCCCGGCCTCCGCCGGGCCGTCGGCGAGCAGCGCCTCGCGAAGTCCGGAGTCCTCGATGGCCCGCTCCATCACGCGGTCGGGAGGCGCACCGGTCGCATCCATCTCGCGCAGGCGCTCCAGGAGGCCGCCCAGGGTGCCCAGCGCCTCCCGCTGCGTGGCGGTGAGACCCGGCACCAGGTCGGGCTCGCGCGCCAGATCGTCCATCGACCGCCCCACGGACGCGGCGGCCTGGGCGATGCGCGCCAGGGCCGCGGGGCCGAGGCCCCGCTTGGGGCTGCCTGCCGCCCGCGCGAACGCCTCCCGGTCGGCCGGGTTCGCCACCACGCGCAGGTACGCCATGAGGTCCTTGACCTCCGCCCGCTCGTAGAACCGGGGGCCGCCCAATACCTGATAGGCCACGCCCGCCCGCACCAGTTGGTCCTCGATCACCCGGCTCTGCGCATGGGTGCGGTAGAAGACCGCGATGTCATCGAGCGACCGCCCCTCTGCCGAGGCGCGTGAGATCTCGCGCAGCACCATGCGGGCCTCGTCGTGCTCGTCGCTGCACACCGACACCGCAACGGGCTCGCCGCCCTGCTGATCGGTGAACAGGCGCTTGGGGTGGCGCCCGCGGTTGTTGCGCACCACGGCGTTGGCCGCATCCAGGATGGTGGCGGTGGACCGGTAGTTCTGCTCCAGTGCGATCGTGACCGCATCGGGGTAGTCGGCGCGGAATTCCAGGATGTTCCGGATATCCGCCCCGCGCCATGAGTAGATGCCCTGGTCGTCATCGCCCACCACGGTCACGTTGCGCTCGGGCTCGGCGAGGATGCGCACCAGCCAGTACTGGGCGTGGTTGGTGTCCTGGTACTCGTCCACCAGCACGTACCGGAACCGGCGCTGCCAGCGCTCGCGCACCACCGCGTCGCGGCGCAGCATGTCCACCGCGACCATCAGCAGGTCGTCGAAGTCCATGGCCTGGTTGGCCATCAGGCGGTCCTGGTAACGCTGGTAAAGGCGCGCGATGCCCTGCTCGGCCTCGTCCGCCGCCTGCTCGACCAGATCGCCCGGGTGCAGCAACTCGTTCTTTGCGGCCGAGATACGCCCCAGCACCGCGCGCGGCGACAGGCGCTTGGGGTCGATGCCCTCGTCCTTCAGCAACTCGCGCATGATGCGCTGCTGGTCGGCGTCGTCGTA
>JAUROO010000128.1 GCA_030829765.1 Miltoncostaeales bacterium
CACCACCGATCCGAGCCCCTCGTACACCCGCGTGAGGTCGTCGCCGATGTCGGTGAGGCCGGCCCCGTTGAAGACCGTCGCCGCGATGACCAGCATCGACAGGTTCACGAGCCCGGCGATGGTCATGGCGATCACCACGTCCACCACTTCGAAGCGGAAGAGCTTGCGGCGGGCGGCGGGGTCTGCGGCGGGCACGCGCCGCTGGGTGAGGGCCGAGTGGAGATAGATGACGTGCGGCATCACGGTGGCGCCGAGGATGCCGACGGCGAGGAGGAGGCTGCCCGCGCCGTCGAACCGGGGCACGAGCCCGCCCGCCACGGCGGCGGGGTCCGGCTTGGCCAGGAACACCTGCACGGCGAACGCGACGACGATGACCCCCACGAAGCCCGCGATCACGGCCTCAAGCCGTCGGAACCCGCGTGCCTGCAGGGCGAGGATGGCGTACGACGCCACGGCCGTGATGGCCGCCGCCGGCAGGAGCGGTATCCCGAACAACAGGTAGAGCCCGAGTGCGGCCCCCACGAACTCGGCCACGTCGGTGGCCATCGCCACCAGCTCCGCCTGCACCCACAGTCCGCGGACGACGGGCCTTCGGTAGCGGTCGCGGCACGCCTCGGCCAGGTTCATCCCGGATGCGATCCCGAGCTTCGCCGAGAGCGACTGGATCACCATCGACATCAGCACGGCGGCCACCACCACCCACACGAGGAGAAAGCCGAACTCCGCACCGGCCGCCATGTTCGTGGCGAAGTTGCCCGGATCCACGTAGGCGACCGCCGCGATGAAGGCGGGCCCGAGGAACGGAGCGAGGCCGCGCAGGCCCGAGCGGCGCCCCGCGAGGGACTCCTCGGCGGCCCGCAGCACCATGGCGTCGCCCGGTAGCGCCTCCGGCGCACCGGGCGGGCGCGCATCGTCACGGGGAGCGCTCATCCGGCCCTTGCCGCACGCACGATTGCCACGCGGGGCACGCCCGTACCCGACACCACCACCGAGCGCCCTGCACGGGTGGCGAGCACCGCCGCCCGGCCGCCGGCCTCGAACTGGTACGCACGCGGCCCCCGCACTGGCACCGTGGCGGCCCCTGGCGGCGGGAGCAGCGGCGGCCCGTCCACGATCGAGTACGCCAGGCGACGGCCCGCGCGGCCATACTGGACGGTGGCAACCCGGCGGCCATCCACGACGTCGTCGCGGCGACCGGTGGGGCGCCAGCCCAACCGGGGGGCGAGGTCCGGGAAGGGCACCCCGAATGTGCGCGCCAGCGGCCTGCCACCGGGTGTGCTGCGAGGCGCGCCCGCCGTCGGTGCCTGCGACTGGGCGTCGACCACCTTCACTGCGGTCTCGACCGCCGACTCGGCTCCCGCGCCGAAGGCCACGGCCATCCCGATGGCCAGCACCGTCACCCCGAGGCCGGCACCCAGCCCGCGGGGGGGCGGCTCGTCACGCGCGTCACGGACGGTCGTCACGCCCCCCGCCACAGGATCCCGCTCTACGATCGGCACGTGACCACCGACTCCGGATCATCCCCGCCGCCCGGTGCGGTCCGCCGGGCCTGGGCGGCCCTGACCTCCGCGCGCGGCCTGCGCGGCGTCACAGGCGCGGCGCTGGTGCTCCTGTGGATCATCATCCCGAGCGGCGGAATCGTGCGACTCACCGGCTCGGGCCTCGGCTGCACCGACTGGCCTCTCTGCGAAAACACCAGCGTGATCCCGGCGATGGATGCGAACGCCTGGATCGAGTACACCAACCGCCTGCTCTCCGGGGTGGTGATGCTGGTGGTGGTACTCGCGGCCATCGTCGTCGCCTCGTCCCGCGTCGCCACCGCCGCCACACGCATCGCGGCGATCATCGCAGCCGTCGCGACCGTGGGGCAGGTTCCCCTCGGGGCCGTCACGGTGGTGTTCGAGCTCCACCCGCTCCTGGTGGCCTCGCACTTCGTGCTGTCGCTCGTGGCTCTTGCCGCCGGGGTCATCTCCTTCACCGGCGCAAGCGACGTGGCGCAGGGCGTCCACCGCGCGATTGATGCGCGGTCCGCATGGCTCGCCGCGCTCGGCGCCCTGGCCCTCATCACCGTGCTGGTGAGCGGGGTGCTCACAACGTCCGCCGGGCCCCACTCGGGCGACCCGGATGTGATCGAGCGGTACGGCACGCTGGACGCCGCGGCGTACTGGCATGTGCGCGCCGTCATCCTCCTCGGGGTCGTGGGAATCATCATCGCCGTCGTGGCCCGCGGGCGACGCTCCGATCGTGGCCTCATGCTGCCCGCGTTGTGGTTCATCCCGCTCTTCATCGCCCAGGTGGTGATCGGGGAGGCCCAGTGGAACCTGCAGCTGCCGTGGCAGGTGGTGGTGTTCCACGTGGCCGTGGCGGGCCTCGTGTGGGGCGTGGGTGTCGCTGCGCTCTGGCGCCTTGCGCGCCCGATCACGTCCGCATCCGGCGCCGACTAGTGGCGGCGACCGCCGGACGCGGCCTGCTGGCACGCCACGCAGCGCTCCGCGTCCGGGACGATCTCCAGGCGGGCCTCGGGTATCGGTTCGCCGCAGTCGATGCAGATGCCGTACTCCCCGCGCTGCGCGGCCTCGGCCAACCGGAGGAGACGCTCCTCCTCTTCCCGCAGGCGCAGGTGGGCCTGCAGGTCCCGCTCGCGCGCCTCGGCGTCGGTCGCCGCCTCGGCCGGGTGATGATGCGCGTCGCTGGCCTCCCCACCATCGGCGGCGAGGTCGCGGGCCCTGGCGCGCTCATGCGCCTCGCGCGCGAGCCGCGCGAGGCGCTCAGCCTGATCCTCGGCCTTTCCCATGGCCGTGACTCTAGCGCCGGCATGCACCCCGGCATCGCGCCTGTAGGGTGCGCGCCGTGAGCGCACCCGCCGTCGAGACACACGATCTGGTGCGCGAGTACAAGGGCGGGGTCCGCGCCGTGGACGGTGTCACCCTGCGCGTGGGCTCCGGCGGCATCTTCGGCTTCCTCGGCCCCAACGGCGCGGGCAAGAGCACCATGGTGCGCATGCTCACGACACTGCTGCGGCCCACCGCGGGCACCGCCCGCGTCGCGGGGCACGATGTGCAGGAGGATCCGGACGCGGTGCGCAGGCGCATCGGGGTGGCGCTGCAGGACGCCGCCATCGATCCGTACATGACCGGCCGCGAGCTCCTGCGGCTCCAGGGCGTGCTGCATGGCCTGCGTCGGGCGGAATGCCGGGCACGAGCCGACGACCTCCTGGGACGCGTGGGCCTGGAGGATGCCGCCGACCGCCGCGTGGGCACCTACTCGGGGGGGATGCGGCGCCGCCTCGACCTGGCGCTGTCGCTGGTGCACGAGCCCGTCGTGCTCTTCCTCGATGAGCCCACCACCGGGCTCGATCCCACCTCGCGCGTCGCGTTGTGGGAGGAGGTCCGCCGCCTCAACCGCGCGCACGGCACCACGATCTTCCTCACCACGCAGTACCTGGAGGAGGCCGACCAGCTCGCGGACCGGGTCGCGATCATTGATGACGGCCGGATCGTCGCTGACGGGTCGCCTGCCGCGCTGAAGGCGGGAGTCGGCCATCCGCTGCTCACCGTGACTGCGGCGGAGGGCTCATCCCCCGGTGACATCGCGTCCGTGCTCGCGCGGTTCGGCCAGGTGGTGCCCGGATCGGCACCCGGCGGGTCAGGGGTGCGCCTCCCCGGTGGCTCCGCGGCCATGGCCGATGCCGTACGCGCCCTCGACGAGGCGGGCGTGCAGTTCCAGGCCATCGACCTGGCGGAACCCACCCTCGATGACGTCTTCCTCGCCTGCACCGGGCGCCACCTGGAGGGCGCGGGCGAGGCGCCCGCGCCGGCGGCATGACCGCCGCCGCGCCGGCGCTGCGGCAGACCGCCGCGCTCGCATGGCGGTCCATCATCACCACTATCCGCCTGCCCCAGGCGTGGTTCCCGGCCCTGTTCTTCCCCCTCGTGCTCATGGCGATCTTCACCGCCTCGTTCGGGGGCGCACCGGGCGCCGTCCCCGGCTTCCCACCGGTGCGGGGATTCCTCGACTTCGCGGTGTGCGGCGCGGTCATCCAGGGGGTGCTGATCGCCGGCACCAGCGCCGGGGCGGCATTCGCCACC
>JAUROO010000129.1 GCA_030829765.1 Miltoncostaeales bacterium
ACGTCGTATCAGGCGGTGGTGGTTGCGCGGAACACGGTGGGGCCGAGTTTCTCGTCCACGTCGGCGTCGTTCGTGACCCCGGCACTCCCGCCGGCGCCCCAGGCCGCGCCGGCGCCCGCCCCCATCGTGGCGCCCGTTGATCCATGCGCACCGCTTTCGGGTGTTGCGAAGGCCACGTGCGAGGGCAGCGCGTCGCGCACCCAGGCCGTCGATCAGGCGCAGGACACCCGTGCCCGGGCCCTCGACGCATGCCAGGCGCGCAGCGGCACAGCGCGGAAGCGCTGCACCGCTGCGGCGACTGCCACCTACCGCCAGTCGGTCGCGAAGGCCAACGCGGCGCGCACCCGGGACATCGCACTCGCACGATGCGATTCGCGTACCGGGCGGTCGAAGAAGCTCTGTACGTCGAACGCGAACGCCGCCTATTCGCGCAGCATCAGGGTGGCCGCGGCACTCCGCGCACGGACCATCGCGCTCGCGGGCTGCTCGGCAAAGCGCGGCAGCGCACGTCGGGCGTGCACCGCCGTCGCCAGGGCGAGGTACGCGCGATCCGTGAAGGTCGCCTCGGCTGTCCGGTCGCGCTCCGTGGCACGCGCGCGGTGCCAGGGGCTCCCGTCGGCCCGGCGCACGAGGTGTGTCGCGCAGGCCAACAGGGCATACCGTGTGAAGGTGACGGCGGCAAACAGCCAGCGGTCCAGGGCCATTGCGCGGGCGAGGCGCGGCTGAGGGGATCACCCGTCAGGTGGTCGCGAGGTTCGTGGCGGTACAGCAACCGACTGGTACGGTCACTGCTCGGATCTACAGGACAGCAACTGCACTCACAGGAGATAGCCATGAACCGACGCCTCACGACAGCAGTTGCGATCGTTGCCGCAACATCGGTGATGACACTCGCCGTGGGCTGTGGTTCTGACGAGACGTCCTCTGTGCCAACCGGTGCCGATCTGAAGGGCACGTGGGTGCAGGAGGGTGCCGGGTACGAGAACGGGAAGTCCATCACCTGGACCGACCAGACGGTGGTGGTCAACGCGGCCGATGGACAGGGCTTCTCGGGCTACAAGGAGTACACCCCGGCTGGTGGCGGCGACCCTCAGCGGGAGACCTTCAACGGGGTCATCGGCCTGGACGGAGAGGTGTTCATCTCCGATGGCGATGGCTTCTATGAGGGCCGGATCGAGGACGGCGCGTTCGTCGGGGAATACGTTGAGGTCGGCACCGACTCAACTGCCATGAACGTGACGTTCACCCGCAAGTAGGGCGTGGCGGGCACGGGTTTCATGCCCACCCCGTCCTGTAAGTTCGCGCAATGGCTTCGCGCGCGACCGCCGGCACAGGACGCCTGCGCCTGACAGCAGCAGCAGGCGTGGCGCTTGCCGTGGTCATGTGCACGAGCGCATCGGCGGGCGGCCTCCTCGGCGGCGTGAACCCCGAAATCACCGACGCCGTCAGCCAGGCGAACACGAAGACGGTTGGCGAGCAGCCGGTGATGTCGGCACCCGCGGTGTTCGACTCGCTCGCACTGAGCACCCGGCTGCACACCCGCCCGAGCGCGGGCACGTGGGATCGGGTGTACCGCTACACGGTGAAGGGACGTACCCGCTACTGCTCGCTCACGCGCAACGCGAAGTGCGTGGGGGCGCAGTTGCGCGGCCGGGTGACCCACCACGGCGACCTGCGCGGCGCCAACCTGCGCCGCGCCGACCTGCGCCATGCCGACCTGCGCGGCGCAAACCTGACAGGCGCGGATCTGCGAAGCGCGAACCTGAAGCACGCCGACCTGCGCGGTGCCAATCTCACCGACGCCCGGCTGCAGTACGCACCGCCCGTGAATGCGCGGCGGGCGCGGGCCGGCGTTGCGCGCAGCCACGCAGACGGGGCCGCGCCACCCGCGTGCTACCCGGACTGCATCGGCGCGAGCCTGAAGGGCGCCGACCTTGCCGGTGCCACCCTTTCGGGCGCGCACCTGGGGCTGGCGGACCTCACGGCCGCCAACTTCACCGGGGCCAATCTGAAGACCACCTGGATGTGGTTCACCACGTTCACCGGCACCAACCTCTCGGGCGCCAACATGACCGGCGCGAGCGTGGGCGGGCCCATCTACCCGGCCGGCAACCCGCCGATCTTCACCCCCACCACCGTATGCCCGTCGGGCATGACGCTTCCCCAGGCCGAGTTCCTCTCCCGGGTTGACCTGGTGACCGACTCCTTCGGCTTCTGCGGTTTCGGCGTCGCCAGCCCACCGTTGAGGAAGTAGGTCCGGCAGCCGGGCGCAGCCGCTCCCGGGCCCCCTAGGGTTTTCATTCCTGACGTAGTTGGAAAGGAAGCCCCTGTGAAGATCCACCCCGTTGCCCTCGCAGTGGCCGCCGCCGCAGGCGGAGCGGCCGTGATGGTGGTGTCCGGCGCAAGCGGCCACACCTCATCCGCCCAGTCGTCGCTGAACTCGCAGCTGCTCACCAACCAGCGCATCTCCCAGGCTGCGGTGAGGCGTGCCAACACCGCGCTGAACTACATGGGCGTGGTGCGCACCTCCACGCTCGACAACCAGTACGGGCTCAACAAGTCCAACCCGAAGGGCGTGACCCCGCTCACCCAGGTGACCGGCGCCGGCCTCGGTTGGCAGACGCCGCAGATCCGCGATGGCCAGGTGACCGCGGCGAAGCTTGGTGATGGCCAGGTGACCTCGTCGAAGGTGGCCGACGGAGCCGTCACGCAGTCGAAGCTGTCGAACAAGTACTACAGCGCGTACGTGAACAGCGCGGGCGCCCTGGAGCGGGCAACACCCGGCATCACGGGCGTGACGAAGTCCTCAGACGGCATACGAACGGTGTCGACGAACTTCGATGCCTCGGCCTGCGCAGCAACCGCATCCGTCGCCACGGCAGGCGCGCAACGCGGTATCGCGATGACGATGCCGCCGAGCACGGGAGGCGTCACCGTCTACACCTACAACGACTTCTCACTCGGCGGGCTGGACCTCGCATTCCAGGTGACGATGGTCTGCTGAGGAAATAAGGAGGCAACTGGTGCGGGGCCTACTCCACGACGACATGGAAATGAAGCTGCGCTCCCGTCGCGGGGATCCACAGAAGCCATCCCGCACGAGATGCGAGCGCCCCGCGC
>JAUROO010000130.1 GCA_030829765.1 Miltoncostaeales bacterium
ATGAGCACGGGGTAGTCCATGCCGCGCGCGGCCAGCTCCTGCACCAGCAGGGGCATCTGCTTGCTGGTGCTCACCAGAAGCGCCGACACTCCGATCACATCGGCGCCGTGCTCCTCGGCGGCGTCGATGATGGCCGTCACGGGGACCTGCCGGCCCAGGTCGTGCACCGTGTAGCCGTTGTTCTTGAGGATGGTGCCCACGAGGTTCTTGCCGATGTCGTGCACGTCGCCGTACACGGTCGCGAGCACCACGACACCCTTGGTGTAGCCCTCCACCTGATCCAGGAACTGCTCCAGGTGCGCCACGCTCCTCTTCATCACCTCGGCGCTCTGCAGCACGTAGGGCAGGATCAGCTCGCCGCGGCCGAAGCGGTCGCCCACTTCCTTCATGGCGGGCAGCAGCACCTCGTTGAGCACGGCGATCGCGGGGTCGTTCGTGCGTCCTCCGCGCTGGTCGAGCGCTGCGTCAATGTCATCCTCTGCCCCCTCGGGGACCCGGTGCAGGATCCGCTCGAAGATGATCTCGTCGGGCGGCAGGCCCGCGAAGCGCTCGGCGGGGTCCGGGGCGGCCTCGGCCTCCACGCCCTCGTACTTGGCGATGAAGCGCGGCAGGGCATCCTCCCGGCGCGCGAAGATCAGGTCGTCGGCCAGCTCCACCTCGTCGGCGGGGATCTCGCCCAGCGGTCGGTTGTGGGTGGGGTTGATCATCGCCAGATCCAGACCGGCATCGACAGCCCGCGCCAGGAACACGCTGTTCAGCGTGGCGCGCGCCGGCGGTGAGAGCCCGAACGACACGTTGCTCACGCCCAGGCTGGTGTACACCCCCGGCAGGTTCTCCTTGATAAGGCGGATGCCCTCGATCGTGGCGGCCCCCGACTCCCGGTACTCATCCTCGCCCGTGGCCAGGGTGAACGTGAGGGCATCGAAGATCAGGCTCTCGGGAGGAAGCCCGTACTCGTTCACCACGATGTCGTGGATCTTCCGGGCGACGGCGAGCTTGGCCTCGGGGGTCTTGGCCATGCCCTCCTCGTCGATGGTCAGCGCGACTACCGCGGCACCGTGCTTCTTCACGATGGGCACCACGCGCTCGATGCGCTCGCGGCCGTTCTCCATGTTGATGGAGTTCACGATCGCCCGGCCGGGATAGTTGTCGAGCGCGGCTGCGATGGCGTCCTGCTCGGTGCTGTCGATCATCAGGGGTGCTTCGACCCCCATGGCAAGCTTCTTCGTGAGGACGGCCAACTGCTCGGCCTCATCGGTGCGCTCGGTGAGGGCCACGCACACGTCCAGCACGTGGGCTCCGAACTCCACCTGCTCCCGGGCCACGGCGAGGGCGCCGTCGTAGTCGTCCGCGAGGATCATTTCCTTGATCTTGCGGCTGCCCTGCGTGTTGACGCGCTCGCCGACGATGGTGGGGCGCGGCTCCTGCCCAAGTTCGGCGCTCCGCATGGCGCTGGCGATCCGGGGCTCGGCGGTCACCTCGTGCACGTGCGGGGTGACATCCCGCAGGGCAGCGACGAGCGCGCGGATGTGGTCGGGCGTGGTGCCGCAGCAGCCACCCACCACGTTGGGCCCGTAGTCGCGCACCATCGCGGCCATCTGCGCGGCCATCTCGTCCGGGCCCAGGTCGTAGTGCGCCTCGCCGCCCACGTTCCGGGGAAGCCCCGCGTTCGGCACCACGGAGATGGGCTTCCGCGAATGGCTGCACATGTAGGACACCGGCTCCCGCAGGTGCTCGGGGCCCACGGAGCAGTTGGTGCCGATCACATCGGCGCCCATGCCCTCGAGGATGGTGACGACCGCGCCCACGTCGGTGCCCAGCAGCATGCGGCCGGTCTGGTCGAATGCCACCTGCGCCTGGATCGGCACGGTGGCGTCCATGTCGTCGAATGCGAGGCGGATGCCGTGGATGGCTGCGCGCGTCTCGAGGATGTCCTGCTGGGTCTCGATCAGCAGTACGTCGGCGCCTCCCTGCATCAGGCCCGCGGCCTGCACGCGGATCTGCTGCGCCAGCTCATCGAAAGTGATGCCCGACAGCTTGGGGTCGTCGGTGCCGGGCAGCATGCCGGTGGGCCCGATGGAGCCGATGACGAACCGGGGGATTCCGTCGGCCGCCTCGAAGTCGTCGCATGCGCGACGGGCGTTGCGCGCGGCGGCGACGTTGATGTCGGTGGCGAACTCGGCGAGGTTGCCACCGTCCGGCCGCCGCCACTCCTCCAGGCGCAGCGCGGTCGCCTGGAAGGAGTTGGTCTCCACCGCCTGCGCGCCCGCCTCGAGGTACGCGCGGTGGATCTCCTCGATCAGGTCGGGACGCGTGATGGAGAGGTAATCCACGGCACCTTCCAGCGCCCCGCCCCCGTAGTCATCGGCGGTGAGGTCGCGTGCCTGGATCTGCGTGCCCATCCCGCCGTCGAAGATCACGACGCCATCACGGAGGGCCGGTAGGTAGAGGCCGGCGTTCTTCACGTAGGGCTCAGGCTATCGCGCATCGGCGCCCGGCGAAACCGCCGCCCGTGCGGAATCCACCACCGAGCCGGTGCTGATGGCCGCCTGTCCCCGCGCCACGACCGGATCGGCACCCGCCACACGCGCCCGCTCGAGCAGATCGGTGTTCGTGTGCCCGGCGAAGGCCGCAAGCGGGATGTCCCGCCATGACGGGTCGGCCCGGAGGGTCTCGATCACCGCGATCGCATCGCCGCCGGCCTCGAGGTCGACGAGGATGCAGGCCGGCGTGTCGTCGGCGAGTGCCTCCATGAGCCGCGTGGGCCCGCCGGAAACCCGCAGCCGGTACCCGGCGATGTCGAGCCCGCTCTCGATGCGGGAACGC
>JAUROO010000131.1 GCA_030829765.1 Miltoncostaeales bacterium
CGCCTGGCGGCTCGGGGACCCGGACGACGAGGAGATGGGCCTTGCCCTGGAGGCGGTGGGGCCCGATGCCGTGGCGTTCGTCGAGTGGCCCGATTCAGTGCTGCACGGCCTTCCCACGCCCCGTGTCACGGTGGACATCGCGCACGGGGGCGGGGACGCACGGCTGGTAAGGTTGGAGGGCGTCGACCCCGCCACCGACGCTCTCCTGGGGGCTTTCTGTGACGACCTTCGCGCTCGATACCGCGACGCCTGATCCCGCCCTGGCGCTCGTCGGCCCGGACGGGCTCCTGGCCGAGGCATGGCTGGGGCGCACGCCCGGTGGCGGGCGGCGCGTGCTCGAGTCGGCCCATCACCTGCTCGCGATGGCCGGTACCCCCGTGGATGCCGTGGACGAGGTGGTGGTGGGCGTCGGCCCCGGGGGCTTCACTGGCATCCGTATCGGGATCGCCACGGCGCTCGGACTGGGCCAGGCGCTGGGGATTCCCGTGCACGGGGCATCCACCCTCGAAGCGCTTGCCCTGGGCGCAGCCGTGGCCCGGCGCTCATCGGATGAACTCGTCGCGCCGGTCATCGATGCCCGCCGACGCCAGGTGTTCGCAGCCGTGTACGCGGTGGAGGGGGAGGGGTACCTGCACGAGGTGGTCGCACCCGCCGCATGGGACCCCGACGACCTCGCGCGGGCGCTCGAAGGGCATGCACCGGTGGTGATGGCGGGGGACGGTGCAGACCTCGTGCCGCTCTGCGCCGGCTGCCGTCGCGCCGCACCGGGCGCGCTTGATCGCGTGCGCGCGGCCGACCTGGTGGCACGTGTCCGTGCCGGGGGGCCGCTGCCGGTGGCTCCCCAGTACCTGCGGCTTCCCGATGCGGAGGAGAACCGGCTCAGGCGCGAGCGCGAGGCGGCGGCCACATGAGCCCGGCGCGCTCACGCGTGCGGCTGCCCCGCCCTGTGGTGCGCCGCGCCGCCGCCGACGACATCCCCGCCATGCTGCGCATCGAGCAGCGCAGCAACCCGGTGCCGTGGTCGCGGCAGCTGTTCGCAAAGGAACTCGAGCGCCACGAGGGCGCGACCATCGTCGCCACCGATGGCGACGAGGTGGTGGGGTTCCTGGCCTGTGCCGGCCAGGGCGACTCCTGGCACATCCTCAACGTCACGGTGGATCCGGACCATCGCCGTCGCGGCCTCGGCGGCATGCTGGTGGACGGCATCATCTCGCTGCTGGACGGTCGGCCGTACGACCGCTACACCCTCGAGGTGCGGGTATCCAACGACGCCGCAATTCTCCTGTATCGCGGGCGCGGGTTCGTGGACTCTGGCGTGCGGCCGCGCTACTACTCGGACAACCGGGAGGACGCCCTCATCATGTGGCGTGAGCCCGGGGGTGGAGATTCTCCGTGACCGATCTGGTGCTGGCAATTGAGACATCCTGCGACGAGACCGCGGCGGCGGTGGTGCAGGGCCGCGCCATCCTCTCGAATGTGATCGCGTCGCAGGCCGACCTGCACGCGGTGTACGGCGGCGTGGTGCCCGAGGTCGCCGCGCGCCATCACCTCACCACCGTGAACGCCGTGGTGGACGAGGCCCTGGATCGCGCCGGGGTGGGGCTGGCGCAGGTGGACCGCATCGCCGTCACGCGCCGCCCCGGGCTGATCGGCGCGCTGCTGGTGGGCGTGGCGACTGCGAAGGCCCTCGCGTACGCGGCGCGGAAAGACCTCGTGATGGCAGATCACCTGCACGGGCACGTGGCCGCCTGCTGGCTCGATCCGGTGGCGCTCGACCCGCCATTCGTGTCGCTCACGGCATCCGGCGGGCACACACGCCTTGACCTGGTGGAGGACTACGCCCACCCCGTGCTGCTGGGGCAGACCCTCGACGACGCCGCAGGCGAGGCAATCGACAAGGGAGCACGCCTGCTGGGCATCCCGTACCCCGGTGGGCCCGGGCTTGAGGCCCTGGCGGGGCAGGGCGATGCAACGGCGTTCGACTTTCCCGTGGGCCTGCGGTCGCGCGGCCCCGACGACCTCGACTTCTCATTTGCCGGCGTGAAGACCGCCCTGCTCTACGCCACACGGGAACTCGGTGACGATGGCGTGGCTGACCGCCGCGCGGACCTCGCGGCCTCGTACCAGGAGGCCATCGTCCGGCCGCTGGCGGATCGTCTCATGCGTGCCGCCGACGCCGCCGGGGTGCCCGCGGTGTCGATCGGCGGCGGGGTCGCCGCCAATGGACGGCTGCGCGCGCTGGTGCAGGAGGGGGCGGAGCGGCGTGGGCTGCGGGTGGCGATTCCCGATCGCACTCTTTGCACCGACAATGCGGCCATGATCGCCGCCGCCGCGCACTTCACCCCCGCCATCGCGTGGCCGGAGTTCGTGGGCGAGGACGCCATGGCCACCGCGCCGCCCGGGGGCATTGCCGCATGAGGGCCCTGCACATCGGCCTGGCCCTCGCCGGGGCCGCGGTGGTGGCCACCCCCGCGCTGCTGGTGGGGCAGGCCGCCTCGCCCGCGGGTGCACCGCCGGCCGGGGACGTGATCGCCGCCATGGGCTGGCGCGATGTCGTCGCCGGCCAGCGCGCACCCCAGGTGCCCCCGGCCGGGGGCACCGAGTCGGCCATCGTCCTGCTCGACGGGCCCGGACTGGTGGATGTCCCACCCGCCGAGCGCGCGGCCGCCCTCGCGCGCATGCAGCAGGCACAGCTTGCGCTGGAGGGTTCGGTGCAGGGCATGGGAGGGGTGGTCACCCACCGCTACCGCACGCTGGTCAATGGCCTCGCGGTGCGCATCCCCGCCGGGCGCATGGCCACCCTGGGCGAGGTCGCGGGCATCCAGGCCGTGGTGCCGGTGCTCTACATGGCCCCCGCCGCCAGCGACCCCGGCACGGCCGTCCCCGTGGCCGGGGGCGGTCCGGCGCCCGTGCAGCCCGCCGCCCGCGCGCCCGAGCACATTGCGCTCATCGACACCGGCGTGGATGCATCGCATCCGTGGCTGGGCGGAGGCATCGGCCCTGACCGCCTCATCATCGGCGGCGCCGACCTGGTGGAGGGCGACGCCGATCCCGCGCCCAACCCTGCCGACCCGGGCGCCGAGGCGCACGGCACCCAGATGGCATCCATCATCCTGCGCTCGCCCGCGCTGGCGGGGCTCGCGCCCGAGGCCGTGCCGAGGCTGCTGGCCTACCGGGTGACTGCCCGCGAGGAGGTGGATGGCCATGTGCGCACCCTGGCGCGCACCGATCGCGTGCTCGCGGCGCTGGAGATGGCCGTCGACCCCGATCGCGACGGCCTGCCCACCGACGCCGCGGGCGTGATCGTGCTGGGCGTGGCCCGAGGGTTCGGCGCCGGGGGGGTGGATCCGGTGGCGCGCGCCGTGGCCGCGGCCAATCGCGCGGGCAGCGTGGTGGTGGTCCCTGCCGGCAACGACGGTCCCACGGGCCGCACCCCCGGCTCGGTGGGCAACGTGGCGGGCTCCCCGGCGGTGCTCACCGTGGGCGGCCTTGCAGGGGAGCTTGCACCGCGCACCGCGTCTCTCGCGATGTCGGTGGGGCCGGCGGAGGCGGTGCTCGCACCGCTGCCCCTGATGGGCGCGGACCCCGGCGCCGCCCTCGCGGGTGGCGCGCCGCTGGTGGCCGCCACGGGTGATGCCGGGGTGGGCACCGGCACCGACCCGCGCGACTTCGCCGGGCAGGGGGGGCGCAGCACCGTGGCCGGGGCCGTGGCGCTGGTCACCCGTAGCGGTGCACCCCTCGCCGACATCGCCCGCAGCGCCGCCGCCGCGGGCGCGGTGGGGCTCGCCGTGTGGGACGAGGACGGCGTGGGCGCCTTTCCCGGTATCGCCGCGGGGGCGGACGTGCCAATCCCCGTCATTGGGCTGGGCCCCCGCCAGGGGCGGGCGCTGGTCGACATGCTGGCGCGCCAGCCGCGCGCCACCGTGGCCATCACCGCCCAGGCGGGCGGGCAGGCACCGCCAGGCATCGCGTCGTTCTCCTCGCGCGGCCCCTCTGCGCAGGGCGGCGCCAAGCCGGAGATCGTGGCGCCCGCGGTAGGAGTGCAGGCGGCATACCCCGGCGCCGATGCGCAGGGGAATGCCCGCGAGGCACCGCTCAGCGGTACCTCCGCGGCGGCGGCATCGGTGGCCGCATCCGCGCTGCGGCTGCGCGTGGACCACCCGTCGTGGACGCCCGTGGATGTCCGGAGCGTGCTGGTGCAGTCCACGGGCCAGGTGCCCGGGGCGACAATCCCCGACCAGGGCGCGGGCACGGCGCCGGTGCCGGCAGCCCTCCCCTCGCGTGCCATGCCGGGCGTCTCGATCGACCCGCCGCTCATCAGCGGCTACAGGTCGCGCGACGACGACACCACGTTCTCGTTCGTCGTCCGCGACCTCACGGGCACGGGCGGCACCCACCGCGTGCTGCTGCAGGGGCCGGACGGCGAGTATGTGCCGCTGGGCGAGCCGATCACGCTGCAGCCCGGATCACGTGCCCGTGCCCAGGTGCGCGTGCCCCGGGCCCCGGCGACGGGTGATGCCCCGTGGAAGGGGCGCGTGGTGGTGGTGCCGGAGGGCGGTCAGGTGGCCGCGGGCTCGGCTGTTGTGTGGGCCACCACCCGGCAGGCAGCGCCGAAGGGGTCGCTCGCCGTGCCCGAGGTACGCCGTACCGGCACGGGCCTTGGGCAGGTGGTGGTGCGCGTCGGCATGCGCGAGGCCACGCCCACGGGTCTGAACTCGGCCGTGCTGCGCGACGTGCGCGTGGACCTGGCCCCGGTGGGTGGCGGAGCGGCAATCCGCATGACCCAGGCGGAGCCCAGCGGCGACTGGCCCGCCGCCACGTACCGCCTGCTGCTCTCGCGGCGTTCGGCAGCGGGATCAGAGGTGCCGGCCGGGCGTTACCGGGCGGTGGTGACGGCCCGCGATATGAACGGGGCCATTCATACCCGGAGGAGCGCACCCTTCGCGGTCGGCGGCTGATCGCTGCTACTTTGTGCGGCGCTGATACAAGCCGCCGAACGGACGAAGGTGCCCGAACAACTCACCCTTGGCGTGGCCGCGCGCCTGTCGCGGTACCTGCAGGTGCTCACGCAGGCGAAGCGCATGGGCAAGACGTCCATCTCCAGCCAGGCGATCTCCGAGTACACGAACGTGAACCCCACGCAGATCCGGCGTGATCTCTCGGGGTTCGGGAAGTTCGGCAAGCGGGGCGTGGGCTACGACATCGACATGCTCATCAGCCAGATCCGCAAGATCCTGCGGACCTCCGGCCAGCACAACATCGCCCTGTTCGGCGCCGGCAACCTGGGGCAGGCCATTGCCGGCTCGGGCGCCTTCGCTGATCACGGCTTCCGCATCTCGGCCATCTTCGACACCGACCCCGACAAGATCGGCCTGCGCATCGGCGACCTCACCGTGCGCCACTACAGCGAGCTGCCGCTGGTGGTGGAGAACGAGGGCATCGAGGTGGGGGTGCTGGCCATTCCTGCCGGTGCCGCGCAGCAGGTGGCCGACGACCTGGTGGCATCGGGCGTGAAGATCATCTTCAACTACTCCGACGCCCTGCTGTCGGTGCCGTCCGACGTCACGGTGCACACCTCCAGCCCCGCGGTGGAGCTCCTCTACGCCCTCTACTTCTACCTGACCTAGAGCGGCCGTCCCGGCTCGCAGGCCGTGGAGCCGGAAGCGCGCGCCGCGCGCCACGCCAGGACCGCTCCGGTGAGCCCGCCGAGGATGATCACGGCGATGTACCCGACGCCGTCAAACCCGAACACCGCGCGGTCACCGGTGATGGTCCATTCCGCTATCGAGATCGACC
>JAUROO010000132.1 GCA_030829765.1 Miltoncostaeales bacterium
GAGCCCGTGGCGGTGAAGATGGCGGTCATCACCGCGATGCCGAGGGCGCCGCCCACCTCGCGCACCGTGTTGTTGGTGCCGGAGGCCTTGCCGATCTGCACCTCATCCACCGACTGCACCAGCAGGTTGGACACCGGTGCGAACACCATGGCCATGCCGAACCCCGCGAGCAGGAACCCGCCCACCAGCCCGGTGTAGGAGATGCCGGGTGTGATGGTGAGCCCCATCCACAGGAACCCACCGGCCATGATGGCCATGCCCGCAGCCATGAACGGCCGCGCCCCCACGCGGTCGCTCAGCAGTCCCACCACCGGGGCGATGAACATCGGCATGATCGTCCACGGCAGCACCTTCAGGCCGGCCACCAGTGGGCTGTCGCCCTGCACCGTCTGCAGGAACTGGGCGAGGAAGAACACGGCGCCGAACAGGCCGAAGTACAGGCACACCGATGCCGCGTTCGCAACGTTCAGGCCGCGATTGCGGAAGAACGCGAGGGGCAGCATGGGATGCGCGGCCCGCGACTCCCACCACAGGAACGCGACGACGAACACCACCCCGCCGATCAGCGTGCCGAGGATCTCCGGTGAGGACCACCCGGCCTCGTTGCCGCGGACGATTCCGTAGACGATGCCGAACACGCCGGTGCCGGCAAGGAGGATGCCGGGGATGTCCAGGCCGGTGTGGGGGCCGAACGACTCCCGCAACTTCCACATGGCGATGGCACCGCCCATCAGCCCGATGGGCACGTTGACCCAGAAGATCCAGTGCCACGAGATGCCGTCGACGATGGCGCCGCCGATCACGGGCCCGGCGGCCACGGCCAGGCCGCTGATACCCGACCAGATACCGATGGCAAGGCCGCGCTTGCCGGGCGGGAAGGCATCGGCGAGGAGGGTCAGCGAGAGCGGCAGCACAGGTGCGGCGCCCAGGCCCTGCAGTGCCCGGAAGAAGATGAGCCATCCGATGTCCGGCGCGAGGGCGCACCCCACCGAGGCGAGGGAGAAGATGACGAGGCCGGCCGCGAACACCCGGCGCCGGCCCAGGCGGTCACCAAGTGCCGCGCCGGTCAGGAGCAGTACGGAGAACGCGAGGGTGTAGGCGTTCACGACCCACCCGAGGGTCTCCACAGAGGCGCCCAGGTCCACGCGGATCACCGGCAGGGCGGTGGTCACCACGAGGTTGTCGAGCACCACCATGAACAGCCCGATGCCCGTGACCACCAGTGCCCAGATGTGGGCGCGGGATGACCCGGAAGGGGGCGGCTCGGGGTGGGGCATGTGGGGGTTCGGCATGCGACGCAACGTAGCCGGTACGCGCCGGATGATGCGCCTGTACCAGCGTAGGGTCGGTACCCGGCGGCCCGCGTGGTCGCATGCCTATACTTGCACACGCAAGCAAATTATCGAAGGAGACCCTCCATGGCAGATGGCGCAGAGATCAGCCTCAAGGAAAATGGCCCGATCCTGGTGAGCGGTGAGTTCTCGCTCACGGGCGAGGACGGCCAGCCGTTCGCGGACCTCAACCCCACCATCGCGCTGTGCCGGTGCGGGCTGAGCGCGAACAAGCCGTTCTGCGACGGGAGCCACTCGAGTGAGGGGTGGACCTCGAAGTAGTGCGGGAGGGGACCCGGGCGACCGGGTCCCGTCGCCTACGCGTTCGCCGTGAGGCGGGCGATCTGCGACAGGCCCTCTGCGGCCACCGAGGCCTGGCCGATCTCGTCCGGGTCGTGGACCGGGATCTCCCCATGTTCCACTGCCCGCGCGAGGTCGAGCGCCGCCTCGATCGCGCGCAGGTGGTCGGCCGTCAGGGCCACCACGACCGCGTGCTCGTCGTGTCCGGTGCGGTTCTCCATGACCGATATGGTCACCCATGCGGGCCCCGGTGCGCCACCCAACGGTCGGCCGGTGACGCCGTCGCGCGCATGTCCGTTTCGTCACGAACCCCGCCGACCCGGTAGGTTGCCGCCATGCCTGAACGACGCCGATTCGGATCAACGGACCTCGTGGTCTCACCCCTCTGCCTGGGCACCAACGTGTTCGGGTGGACCTGCGACGAGGAGACCTCGTTCGCCGTGCTCGACGCCTACGTCGCGGCCGGCGGGAACTTCCTCGACACGGCCACCGTGTACTCCACGTGGGTTCCGGGGAACTCGGGCGGTGAGTCCGAGGCCATCATCGGACGCTGGCTCGCCGCGCGCGGTCGGCCGGACGACCTGGTGATCGCCACGAAGGTCGGGTACCCGGGTGACCCGCACATGCGCGCCGGCCTGGACCGCGAGAACGTGCGCGCGGGCATCGAGGGCTCGCTGGCCCGCCTGGGCGTGGACGCCGTCGACCTGTACTACGCGCACAAGGACGACGAGTCGATCCCGCTCGAGGAGGCCCTGCGCAACCTCGATGCCCTCACGCAGGAGGGCCTGGTCACCTACCTGGCGGCGTCCAACTACACGCCCGGGCGCCTTGCCGAGGCACTCGCGGTGTCCGAGCAGCACGACCTGGCCCGCTTTCAGGGCTTCCAGCCGCACTTCAACCTGCTCGAGCGCGCCGAGTACCAGGGCGACGGCGAGGGGATCTGCGTGCGCGAGCACATCGGCGTGGCGCCGTACTTCACGCTCGCGCGCGGGTTCCTCACGGGCAAGTACCGCCCGGGGCAGGACCTGCCGGCCACCCCCCGCGCGGCGGGTATCTCTCAGGCCTACCTCAACGACCGCGGGTGGCAAATGCTGGCGGCGCTCGACGACGTCGCGGCCGCGCATGGCGCCACCCCCGCCCAGGTGGCACTCGCCTGGCTCATGCGGTACCCCGGCGTGGTGAGCCCCATCGCCAGCGCCACCAGCCCGGAGCAGGTGCGGGAGATCATGGGCGCCGTGGAGCTCGAAATCACCGACGACGAGTTCGCGCGCCTGGACGCCGCCGGTCGGTGAGCGGGCCCGCCGCGCAGGCGGGTCCCGCCCTGCAGGTGCAGGTGTGGGCCGACTACTGCTGCCCCTTCTGTCACGTCGCGCGTGAGCGCGCGGCGTACCTGCAGGAGCACCACGGCGCGGAGGTGGAGTGGTTTCCTTTCGACCTGCATCCGGAGTACCCGGAGGATGGCCTGCGGCGCGCCACGCTGGAGGCCCTGCACGGCGGCCGCGGGTTCGATGCCCCCGTCCGGGAGTTGGCCGCGCAGGCGGGCCTGCCGTACCGGCCGCACCCCGAGGTGGTCCCCCGTACCCGGCGTGCGCTGGAGCTCACCGAGTGGGCGCGCGACCAGGGCGGCGGAGTGCATCGCGCGCTGCATGCGGCGATCATGGACGCCGGCTGGCGGGACGGGCGCGACATCACCCGGTCCGGCGTGCTCGCCGAGGTCGCGGACGCGGTGGGCCTGGATGCCGACGCGGGGATGGCCTCCGTGGACGCCGGGCACTGGGCAGCGGCGGTGGATGATTCCACCCGGTGGGCGCGCGCGGCAGGCATCTCCGGGGTGCCTGGAATGGTGCTGGATGGACGCCTGCTCATCAGCGGCCTGGTGTCGCACGATGACCTGGACGCCGCGGTTCGGGCACTGCGGGATGCCCGCGAGTAGTCGTTGCGGGTTTTCCGCATGCGGGCACGGCGCGCGGTATTCGGGCGCACCCGTTGACCTCGCCGGGCCGGTCATGTACCAATCCCCATCCTCCCGGGTCAGGATGAGCCATGAGCGCTGCCCCGGGAACTGCGTGACGCGTCATATGAACCACCGCCCGACAATCACCTCGACAACGCCTCACCCGGCGACGCGCGCCTAGCGCGTTCGGGGTACGGGACCGACCGGAAGAACGAGATGGCGACAACCGACACGCCGCGCATGGTGGTTGGAGTGCCCCGGGAGAACCGCGCCGGAGAAACGCGCGTTGCGCTCTCCCCCACGGCACTGCCCCAGCTGACCAAGGCGGGCTTCGACGTAGTGATCGAATCCGGGGCCGGTGACCTGGCCGGGTATCCGGATTCCGCTTTCACCGATCGTGGTGCGCGCATCGGCAGCCGCGACGAGGTCTTCGCC
>JAUROO010000133.1 GCA_030829765.1 Miltoncostaeales bacterium
GAGGACGCTCCGCCCCGCGCTGCTGAGCGTCCTCATCACCGTCACCCTGCTGCCCATCATGGGCCTGCCGTACTCGGCGGATGACACCATCAATCGGAACTGGCCGACGGTTGGCCTGCCCGATGCCATCAACGCGGGCGTCGACATCAGTCGCGACTGGATGTCATCGCAGGGACGCTTCTTCCCCGGTGGGGCCCTGTACGGCATCACCATGTGGAGCCTGCTGGATTCCCGCGCGGCGTACATGACGTACCTGGCGCTGATGGGGATCCTGCTGGTGGCGCTGGTCGCCTACGTGGCGTGGCGCGCCACCCGTTCGGGCCAGGTGGCCGCACTCACTGCCGTGGCGCTTGGCGCCACCATGCAGGTGCGCTTGGGCGGCGGTTTCGACGGCCTGGCCAGCTTCGGCGGCCTGGTCACCTACACGCTGGTGCTGGTGATCATCGCCGGGTTGCTCGCGGCCTACGTGCTGCGCGGCGGGTCGACGTGGTTCACCATCCCCATGGCCCTCGCGTGGAGCCTGGCGATCACCGCCTACGAGGTGAGCCTGCTCATGCTGCCGGCCATCCTCCTGCTGCTGTACGTGACCGGTCCATCCATCCGCCAGTGGGCGCGCTGGGCGTGGGCGGCGGTGCCGCTGGTGGTGCCGGCGGCCCTGCAGCTGGGCGTCACCCTCTACCTGCGACGCGATGTCCCGGCGGCTGGACCGGCGTACCAGGTGGATCTGGGCGGCCCCGTGGGCACTACCTTCGGCAAGCAGTTCACCGCGGCACTGCCCTTCGCCCAGGAGGGCTGGGGCATCGCGCCGATCAACCCCACGCTGTCGCTGCTGCTCATCGTGGCCATCGGCATCCCCGTGTTCCTCGCCTGGCGTCCGTGGGTGAACGGGCCCGTCGCCATCCCCGACCGCGTCGCGGTGGGACTGGTGGCCGCCGGCCTGTGGGCGTGGGTGGTGCCCTCCATGCTCGCCGCGGTCACCGTGCGCTGGCAGGCGGAGCTGGTGTGGGGGGCGGGGTATGTGTACCTGCCGTATGAGTTCGTGGGCTTCGCCCTGGTGATGACCGGCATCGCCGCGCTGCTGCGCGCCCGTGCCCATGCACCGTGGGCGCGCGCGGCGTTCGTGGTGCTGTTCGCCGTGATGGTGGCCGCGTGCGCGGTCGCCGCAGGCATGAACATCTTCGCGGTGGGCACGATCGTCCCCGGTCCCGCGGGTCCGGGCTAGGAGGCCCCGCCGTCGGGCACGCCCCGGCGCCAGTCCCACCAGAAGCCCGCGGCGAATCCCGCCACGGCCACCACGATCGTGGCGACCAGCCCCGTCAGGTCGTCGCGCCTCAGCGCCAGGAACGCCAGCAGCACGCCGGTCAGCGCGAGGGCCAACAGCATGCCGAACAGCCCTCCCAGCAGCGACCGGGACAGTCGCTGGCGGTCGGCCGTGGTCATCCCGCCACCGCGTTCTCCGCCTGCGCGAAGGTCTCATCGATCAGCAGCGGGTTGATCACCTGCAGGTACAGGGGCCGCGGGTCACCCAGGCCGGGCCCCAGGTCGTTGCCGGTGGTTTCCACCCGCACGTCGATGCCGCCCGGCGGCACGGTGATGGGCACCGACACCTTCGGCTCGGCACCCGCCTTCGGGAATGCCGCCTCGGCCAGTACCTGCCCGTTCACCGAGATGCGCGTGGTGGACCCGATGGCCGATCGCAGAGACGCCGTCCAGCGCACCTTCTGCGGTTGGTCGGTGCCGTTGCGGATGGTCATCACGGCGTCGTTGGTGGCCCACCGCCACCGCTCGTCCTCGTTCTTCTCCGGTCCGTAGAAGCCGTTGCCGTAGACCACCACCACCGGATCGGTGAGGGCGCTCGCGAGTTCCTCCCGCTGCGCCGGGGAGAGCGCGCCGTCCACCCGCTCCTGCAGCGGCCGCAGGTCGTAGAACACCCGGTTGCCATCCGGCGACTCCGCGGTGGGCGCGGTCAACCCGGTGGCCGTGGCGACGGCCGCCTCCACATCGGTGCCCCGGTCCTCGTATCCCCGGCGGTCTATCCACACCCCGCTGAATCCGGCGGCAGCAGCAGCGGTCACCAACTGCCCCGGGGGAAGATCCGCCGCCACGCGGCTCCAGTCACCCGGGCGTCCCTTCATGGCGCCGTAGCTCCAGCGCAGGCCATCGGCGTGCACGTAGCCGGTGAGGTGCTCGTAGTCGCCCATCTGCACGATTCCGCCGGCCTCGGGGAACGGCTGCACCGGCAGCTGCAGCACCGAGGAGCCCGTGGGCAGCGTGTCGGTGATGCGATTCACGAACTCCTGGTCGCCGCGCCACTCGGTGATGTTGGCTGCGTGGTTGGGGCGATTGGCCGGAGACGTTCCGTCCCACAGCGCGAACGCCCCCACCACCAGCGGAAGCGCGGCGCTCACCACCCGCCGCCAGCCCGCGCCCTCGATGCGCCGGCGCACCCAGTCCACGCCCATGGCCAGCACGATCAGGCACAGGAACGCCAGGAACGGCGTGATGCGGGTCCAGGCACGGATCTGCGGCGTGAGGATGACGGCGAACATCGCGCCCAAGCCGCCCGTGGTGCCCAGCAGGAAGCAGGTGGCCGCCAGCATGAGGGTGCTGTTCAGCAGCGGGCCCCGCGCACCGTCGCCGCCGCGCCCGCGCACCAGCCACACCGCCACCATCGCCAGCATCACCAGGAAGGTGATGCCCAGCACCAGGCCCAGGATGTCGCCCTCGCCCACGGTCAGGCTGTTGCCGGCGACGTTGTTGCCCAGGTTGGAGAACCGGTCGATCCGGTGTCCGGCCACCATGAACACCAGGCGCGTGAGGTCGAACGAGTACAGCCACGATTCGTGGGGGATGCGCTGCGCCAGGTCCGGGTTGGCGCCGTTGGCGATCCGGTAGGTGATTCCCGGCAGCAGGTTGAGGAACAGCACGAACCCCGTGGCCACGATCAGCGCACCGCCGGGGATGAGGTTGCGCCATCCGCGCGTGGCGATGGCGCGCACGATGGTGGCGATCACCAGCAGCACCAGGGTGAAGAACGCGTAGTAGACGGTGGAACCGCCGATGGCGATCACCGACAGGGCGGTGCCCACGTTCGTGCCCGTGAACCACGACCGGATGCCGTCGCCCTCGCCCCGCCTCACCAGCGGGCGCCCGGTCAGCACCCGCAGCGTCAGCCAGATGGCCGCCGGCGCCACGTAGTACATGCCCAGCATCAGGTGGCCCTCGCCACGCGTGAAGTGGAACGACAGGTTGGCGTAGAAGGCCGCGAGCGCCAGCGACGTGATCCGGCGCGTCCCCAGGTCGCGCAGCACCAGGTACGCCACGCCGCCTGCCAGCGCGAAGCCCAGCAGGAAGAACGAGTTCAGCAGCACCACGGGGTCGGTGATCACGAACCCCATCAGCCGCAGGATCACCCAGTTGGCGTTATCGCCGTTCAGCGCGCCGAAGTCGGAGATTTCCTGCCCCGCGGGCGCCCCGAGCGCCGGGTTCACCAGGTACCAGCCGTTCTCCAGCATGCCCTTGATGGCGCTGAGCGCCATGAGCATGTCGCCCTCGGCGGCGTTGATGGGCACCCGGATGCTCGATGCCGTGAGCCCCAGCACCCATGCCGCGGCGATCACGCTCAGGATCATCGTGGCGAGCGTCCAGGCGGCCTCCTGCCACCCGTGCGACCTGCGCCACCAGGCGATCACGCGGTTTCCGGACGGCGGGGCGGGTTGTGGCGGGGACGGCACGGGAGCAGCGAGGATACCCGCGGTCCGGCTACGGGGCCGGTGGGTCGCTGCGGCGGAACGAGAAGCGGTTGTGGGCGATGTAGCTGGAGATCACCGTCACCACCACGAACACCGTCTGGGCCACGATCACGTTCATCCCCAGCGCCGAGACCATCAGCGGCAGGGCCGCGATGTTCAGCGCGAACACGATCCAGTACACCGTGGAGAACCGGAAGAAGTCCAGCCACCAGCTGCCCTGCACCCGGAACACCAGCCACCGGTAGCAGAGGTAGGCGTTGATGATGCTCACCACCTGGGCGATCACCAGCACGGCCATGTAGCCGATGGTGGCGCCCACGGTCAGCTGCAGGGCCACGAACACCGCCCACCCGAAGAGCGTGTTCCAGCCCCCCACCAGCACGTAGCGGACCTCCTTGCGGTTCGCCATGCGCAGTGCCCGGGACGTCATCTCCCGCGCGCGCCCGCCGGAGGGCGTGGGGCGCTCACTCCCCCCGGTGTTCGGCATCTTCGCGCACCACCTCGCCCAGGGTATCCAGGTCCTGCTGTACCGCCTTTA
>JAUROO010000134.1 GCA_030829765.1 Miltoncostaeales bacterium
CGCCGACGCATGGCTGGTGGTGGTGGCTGCGGGCCTCGTCTGGGCACTTGCCCGGGCCCTCCGTGCCGGGCGCCCGCGCGCGCCTGCCGGTCCGG
The DNA here is from genome assembly GCA_030829765.1 of Miltoncostaeales bacterium. Classification (GTDB taxonomy): domain Bacteria; phylum Actinomycetota; class Thermoleophilia; order Miltoncostaeales; family Miltoncostaeaceae; genus SYFI01. Next base: position 96 of record JAUROO010000134.1, read on the forward strand.
CCGCGGATGTCCCGTAGGGTACGTCCGCCTGCCCGACCGACATCGGCCACCTACCCGGGGGAGTGAGTGACCAGCGCCACGCGACGCCTTTCCGTCGTCATGCCCGCGTACGACGAGTTGCCCAACCTGAGGGAACTGCTGCCACGCCTGTTCGGGGTGCTGCAGTCCGAGGAGGGGGTGGATGCCGAGGTGCTGGTGGTGCTGCCCGACTGGGCCCCGAAGGTGGAGCAGGATGAGATCGCGGCGCTCGGCGCCACCCCGGTGCTGCGCCAGCCAAGCGATTCCTTCGGCGATGCCCTGCGGTCCGGCTTCGCCGCGGCACGTGATGACAGCGAGTACGTGGTAACCCTCGACGCGGACGGGTCGCACGACCCCGAGACCATCCGGTCGATGCTGGCGGCCGCCCCGGGCGCGGATGTGGTGATCGGCAGCCGGTACGTGGCGGGCGGCGCCACCGACAACTCGTTGCCGCTTCGCGTCATGAGCAAGTCGCTCAACGTGGTGTACGGCAAGGTGCTCGGCATCTCGTGCAAGGACATCTCCACCAACTACAAGCTGTACCGGCGTGACGACCTGCGGCGGATCTCGCTGAAGTGCCGCGACTTCGACGTGGTGGAGGAGATCCTGTTCCGGCTGCGCGACCTGCACGGCCCGGGGTTCCGCGTGGCGGAGGTGCCCGATCACTTCCGCGAGCGCGTGCACGGGGTCACCAAGCGCCGCCTCGGCCCGTTCGTGGTGTCGTACGTGGTCACGCTGGTGCGCCTGCGGTGGCAGGTGGGCCGCCGCCGTACCCGGTGAGGGTGCTGGTGGTGGGGGCCTCGGGCTTCCTGGGGCGCCACGTGGTGCCCGAGCTGCGCTCACGCGGCCACGAGGTGGTGGCCGCCTCGCGCAGCGGTGCGGATGGGGACGCGTTGGACGTGACCGATGCCGCGGGCTGCGCCGATGTAGTGGCCCGGGTGCATCCGGACGCGGTGGTGAACCTGGCGGGAGCGGGAGTGACGGCGGGCTCGGCCGGTGAGGACGAGATGGCCCGCGTCAACCTGGACGGCCCCGGCAACGTGGCCGATGCCGCTGCCCGCAACGGCGCGCGGCTGGTGCACGTGGCCAGCAGTACCGAGCCCCTGGCCGGTCACCTGCCCGAATCGGTCTACAGCAGGACCAAGGCCGACGGCACCGCGCGGGTCGTCCGGGCCATGGAGGACGGGCACGGGTGCATCTGCGTTGCCCGCGTTCACAACGCCTATGGCGCCGACCAGCCCCGCGGGCGCTTCGTGGGCGATGTCGTGCGCCACATGGCGGCAGGGGGGGAGTTCACCGTTCGCTACCCGGGGCGCATCCGCGACTTCTGCCTGGTGGACGATGTCGCCGCGCGCTTGGCCGACCTCGCCATCGACCCGGATGCGCATGGCGAGTTCGACATCGGTACGGGAACGGGGGTGTCACTGCTGCGGGCGGCCACCATGATCCGCGATGGCTTCGGCGCCCCGGATGCCCAGTTGCACTGGGCGGAGGGCCCAGCGGCCGATCCCGCGCCCTCGTCGGTGGCGGGGGATGCCGGGCTCCCCGTTCTCACATGCCCCACTACGCTGGCGGACGGCCTGAGGCGACTGCAGGAGGGGAACGCATGAGGTGGCTGGTCACGGGCGGCGTGGGGTTCATCGGGACCAACCTGGTGGACCACCTCATGCAGCAGGGCCACGACGTGGTGGTGCTGGACGACATGTCGCGCGGTGGCGTGGAGGCCAATGCAGGGTTCCTGGCCGACCGCCACGGGGTGCAGCCCGCCCTCATCGACGTCGCCGACGGCGCCGCGCTCGGCAGCTTCCTCGCAGGTCAGGACCCCTTCGACGCCATTGCGCACCTGGCCGGCCAGGTGTCGCTGCTGGCCTCGATCGACGACCCCATGCGCGACTTCCAGGTGAACGCCCTGGGCACCCTGAACGTGCTGGAGCACGTGCGGCTGCACTCACCCGGCACCGTGGTGATGGGCATGAGCTCCAACAAGCTGTACGGCGATCTCTCGGCCGTGCGGATAGTCGAGGAGCCCACCCGGTACGTGGCCCCCGACTGGCCCCGGGGGTTCGACGAGTCGCTGCCCATGGACTTCCACGGCCCCTATGGATGCTCCAAGGGCGTGGCCGACCAGTACCTGGGCGACTACGCGCGCACCTACGGGCTGCGCACCGCGAGCCTGCGGCAGTCGTCGGTGTACGGGCCGCATCAGCATCCCCGGTCGGACCAGGGGTGGGTGGCTCACCTGCTGGCCGAGGCCGTGGCGGGCAACCCCATCCAGCTGAACGGCGTGGGCAAGCAGGTGCGCGACCTGCTGCACGCCACCGACCTCGCCCGGCTGTTCGAGCGGCTGGCCGAGGCCACCCAGCCCGGCGCGCCGCTGCAGGTGAACGTGGGCGGCGGACCGGATCGCACGCTGTCCATCCTCGAGTTGTTCGCGTGGCTGGAGGACCGCCTTGGCCGGCCGGTGGAGTACGCCACCGGCCCGGAGCGGCCGAGCGACCAGAAGGTGTTCGTGTCCGACAACGTCAGCGTGTCGCGTGCCACCGGTTGGGAGCCGCGTGTGACGGTGGACGAGGGCCTCTCGGCCCTGCTCGACGCCGCCGGCGAGGCCTCCGCCGCGCAGTAGATGGCGCCATCCGCCACGCCGCCGGCCGCCGCCCCGGCCACCACCGACCCGTGGCGCCGGCGTCTGCTCACGCTGCTCATCGGGCTGTTTGCGGTGGGCGTGGTGGTCGGCTGGGCCTCCACCTCGTACTTCGGCCGCAACCCGGCGGCTGTCGAGAGCTTCGCGCCCACCGATGGCTGGTGCGACCCGGCATCCCAAGGGCTGGGCGTGCACTGCTTCGGCGACTTCCAGGTTCCGCGCCTGTTCCTGAATGAGGAGTCGATCTACGACCCGATCTACCCGGCGCCAGGTGTCAAACCGGTCCCAAACCCCTATACGCCCACATCCATGGCCCCCCACGTGTTCGCCGGTGCGGTCGAGTGGGTGGGCCTGGGGCAGCGGACGTCCATGGTGGTCTTCCTCGTGCTTCTGGCCGCCGCCCTGCTGGCGCCGGCGCTCTGGAGCATCCTCGGACGCCCGGGCCGCCCTCGCGATTGGCTGCCCCTGCTGCTGATCGGGGTGGCGTCGGGGCCCTTCCTCACCATGATGGACCGGGGTAACAGCGCGGGCTTCGCGGTCCCCTTCATCCTGCTGTTCGCGCTGTACGCGCGCCGTCGTCCGGAGTGGGTGGCGCCCGTCGCGATGATCGGTGCCGCGCTCATCCGACCCCAGTTCATCCTGCTCGCCCTGGCGCTGATCGCCTTCGGCCGAATCCGCTCCGCCGCGGCCGCCGTTGGGGCGTGGGTCGCGGTGTCGATCGCCGCGTTCGCCGTGATCCCGGGGGGCTTCGCGTCCAACCTCAGCGGCTGGTGGTCTGATCTCGGCGACTTCCAGGATCAGTTGGATGGCCAGGGCGTGCCCGTCGTGGCCTCCACGGAGTTCATCAACGTCTCGGCAGCCCACGCGCTCACGGTCATCGACGACTGGTTTATCGGTGCACCGGGGTTCCTGGGCACGCGGGTGCCAATGCTCACCGACTGGGTGGTGGCGCACCCCGTGGTACCCGGCGCGCTGCTGGCCCTCGCGGCGCTGGTGACCGTGCTGTTCGCGCCGTCGCGACGCGTCGCCCCGCTTGCGCTGCTCGTCGCCCTCATCGTCCCGGTGCTCACCCAGGCGCTGTCGTTCGGCTATTACCTGATGGTGGTGCTGGTCCTTGCCGCCCTCATCCTGGGGCCATCCGCGCGCGTGCTCGACGGTGATGACGGCCCGGGGGCACGGGATGGAATATTCGCCGGCATCGAACGTGCATCGGTGGCCATGCGCACATGGGCGTGGGTGGTGCTGGCAGCCGTGGGCCTGTCGGTGGTGCCCATCCTCATCACGTCCGACGCGGCCACCCAGAGCACTCTCAAGGGCCTGCTCGGGGTCCTGTGGCTCGCCGTGGTCATCGCCACGCTGGTGCTCGCCTGGGTGCGGCCCCGCGCGCTGGGGCTATCCCCGGCGCCGGCGCCGGACGATCGCTGACGCCGATCCCACGGCCACCAGGCCCAGGGCCACGGCGCCCATGATCGGCACGGCCGGGGGCATGTCGTCGGTGGGATCGGTGGGCGGCGGCGTGGGCAGGCCGTCTGCCGCGGGCGCGGGCGCAGGTGCGGGCACCGTCACGGGTGGCCCCGGGGCCGGGACAGACGTGGTCTGGCCCCCCGGCTGCTGCGCCTTCAGCTGGTCCTCGGCGCCCGCGCTGGTCCCGGCGATCTCCCGCGTGATCTCCTCGGTCACGACGTCGGCGAAGGCCGAGTACTGGGGACCGGTGCCCACCTTCTCCTGCGCGAACAGCAGCGCCGCCCGCAGGTCCTCCACGCTGTACGCGGCGTCCAACCGGCCGTCGATGAAGTAATCGGCCACCACCTCGCTGGGCGCGGCCATGGCGCTCCCCGACCCCAGGGTGACGGGTGCGAGCAGGATGGATGCGAGGAGGATGCGGCGCCGCATGGCCCGAACGCTAGACACCGCGGTCGGGCGGAGCGCTACTCCCAGGTGACCCAGGGACGATCGCCGCTGTCCCAGGCCTCCTGCAGGTCGATCTTGTCCTTCAGGGTGTCCATCACCTGCCAGTGGCCCTCGTGCTTGTACGACGACAACTGGCCGTCGGTGGCCAGGGTGCGCAGGGGCTCCTGCTCCCAGATGGTCAGGTCGCCCTCGATGTAGTCGCCCACGCCCGGGTTCAGCAGGAAGAACCCGCCGTTGGTCCACGTGCCGTCGCCCTTGGGCTTCTCCTGGAAGTGCGCGACCAGGCCGTCGTGCACGTCCAGCGCACCCCAGCGCCCGGGCGGCTGCACGGCGGTCACGGTGGCCAGCGTGCCCTGGGCGTCGTGGAATGCCTTGAGTGCCGCGATGTCCACGTCCGACACGCCGTCGCCGTAGGTCATCAGCACGGTGTCGTCGTGGCCGACGTGATCGAGCGCCCGCTTCAGGCGGCCGCCGGTCATCGAGGCGTCACCGGTGTCGAGCAGCGTCACCTTCCACGGCTCGGCACGCGTGGCGTGCACCTCCATGGTCTGGTTGCGCAGGTCCAGCGTGACGTCGCTCATGCGCAGGAAGTAGTCGGCGAACCACTCCTTGATGACATCGCCCTTGTACCCCAGGCACAGCACGAAGTCGTTGATGCCATGCACCGACAGGTGCTTCATGATGTGCCACACGATCGGCATTCCGCCGATCTCCACCATGGGCTTGGGCCGCACGGCCGTTTCTTCGCTGAGCCGGGTTCCGAAGCCGCCGGCGAGGATGATCGCTTTCACGACGCGCACCGTACCAATCAGGAATGGAGAGGTCGCGTCAGGGCATCGCGGGACGGCGGGGTATTGCTGCGAAGGGTGGCTGCGTGGCAGGCGATTCGGGGACCCCGAACAGCACGACGCCGCTGAAGTCGAGCGCGTTGCAGGCCGCCTGCTCCTGCAGTGCCGGCACCACCGATGACTGGACCACGACGTAGTCGGAATCGGTGTTGCCCAGCGCCTCGCACTGCGCCTGGGCCAGAGCAGGCGCCACGGATGACTGATCGGGCTGGCTGAATGCGGACGCCGACGGGATGCCGGTCGTGATGGCAGTGAGCGGGGGGATGCCGATGATCTGCGTCACCCGGCCACGTGACGCTGCGGCCTGCACTGCCGGGGGCGCCGACTGGAGGGCTCCGGGCAGTTGCTCACCGACCAGGTTCATTGCGGGGTGCGCCTCGCGATTCCATGCGTCGAGGGGCGATGCCCGTAGTACTCCCACTGACACAACGGCGAGCATCACCACTCCAACCACCGCGGAGAACGTCCCGGTCTGCGATCGCGCGGGGAGGCCCGCCATGCGTGAGCGGCGCACCCCGACGACGACGAGAGGCATGAGAGCGGCGGCGGCCCAGCAGATCTGCAGTGCATACCCGCCCGTCAGCGTCGGCGCGAGAGAGCGTCCCATGAAGTAGGGCAGCGTCAGCAGCGACCAGCCGCCGACGAGTGTGAGGAGGAGACCCTGGCGGGCCAGTCGGCTCTCTGCCCGGCCGCGGGTGCGGACCAGCAGCGCCACCCCGATTGCGAACGCGGCACCGCACAGGACGACCGCCCCGACGTGCCACCCCACGGCCGTCATGGGGATGCTCATGTATCCCTCGGGCCCGAAGAGGGTCTGGAACATCAGGTAGCGGGACCAATCGCTCGGCGCGCCGGCCAGGGCTTTTGTCAGGCGCACCGTGCTTCCCCACTTTTGCGCCGGGGAGCGGCTCGCTGACGTGGTCCGGGTGCGAGACTTTTATTCGGGCGCCGGCGGCGTGCGGCTGCTCGTGGACGAGTCGGTCGAGGAGCGCGCGGCGCCCGAGGACTGGGCGGAC
>JAUROO010000135.1 GCA_030829765.1 Miltoncostaeales bacterium
ACAGGTTGCGGGCATCGCAGGTGATCCCGGGGCCGATGCCCGCCTGGCGCCCATCATGGCGCTGCCGGGAGCCCTGGCGTTGGCGATCGACCTGGCACAGGTCGCGGGGCTCGACCCGGATGCGCCAGCCTGGTCGGGCGCCTACGACCGGACCTCGCGCCGGTAGGCGCCTGCAGGCAGGGCGCGCCACCCCGGCACCTGTCACGCTGAATCAATGAGGGTCCTGCACATCTCGCCGCATCCGGATGACGAGCTTGTGGGTGCCCCGGCGACCCTCATGGCCCTGCGCGACGCCGGGCACGAGGTGACCAACCTCGCCCTCTCGCTGGGGCGACCCGAGGACCACGACCGGAGGCGCGCTGAGGTGGTGGAGGCGTGCCGACGGGCGGGCTTCGCGCTCACCGTGACCGAGCCGCCCATCGCGATGTCGGCAACCGACGATCGGGGGGCGGCCCAGGAGCGCGTGCGCTGGCAGCTGTCCATGGCGCTCGACGGTGCGGATGCACCCGATCTGGTGATGGGACCATCGCCGCACGATGTCCACCATGCCCACGAGCTCACCGGTCGTGCCATCCGGGACGTCCTCGCGCGCCGCGACGACCCGCCCCCGTGGTGGATGTGGGCGATCTGGGGTGACCTGCCCTTCCCCACCGCGGTCGTGACGTTCGACGACGGGCGGGCCGCCGAGGTCTCCGATGCCCTGTCGGCGCACGAGGGCGAGATGGCACGCGCCGACCACCGCGTGCACGTGGATGCCCGCAGCAGGCTGACGGCGATCACCGCGGCCGAGAAGGTGTTCGGCTTCGGGGCGCCCGCGCTCGCGGCAGGGCGCGCCGAGGTGGTGACCGAGGTGGTGCGACGGGGTGGCCGGTGGCTGCTCGGCGCCCCGCGCGCGCTGGACGCCGGGAACCCGCTCGGGCGCCCGACCTCGCGGCAGGTGGACGCCTGGATAGACGCACCGAGCCCCCGGGATCTCGCAGGCGGGCCCTACGACTGACGCACCGGCGGCGGGCCGCATGAGCACCGCCACCTGCACAGGTCAGCCCCGGGGGGCCATCTCCCCCGCGCGCACCTCGCACCCCAGGGTGGCCGCAGGCGGCGCAAGCGGACACGCCCACCGGTCGTCATGGGCGCACGACGGGTGGTACGCGAAGTTGAAGTCGAGCACCAGTCGCCCGTCGGGACGCGCGCCGAGGTCTGCACCCTTGGCCTGGTCGATGAGGTACCGCCCGCCGCCATAGGTCGACGAGCCATTGGTGGCATCCCGAAAGGGCAGGAACAAGCCGCCCCCGTACCCCGTGAGCCATAGGAGGGGCAGCACCATCTGCTGGCCGCCACGCTCGGCACGCACCTCTCCGATGGTGGCGAACGCCGCGTCCGGCGCCCCGAGGGCGTCGCGGGCCGCCGGCGCAGGCACCGCCTCCTCATGCACGGTGGCGAGAAGACACCATGAGGGGTCGTATGGGAAGAAGGCCATTCCCGTGAACCGCGTCCGCTGCACAGCGGGCACGGGACTCTGCGGATGGCGGCGGAACAGCACATCGCGCGTTGCACGCCACTCCGCCCAGGCCGCCTCCCCCGCACCGGCGGCACGGACCCGCGCGTAGTTGTCGGCAACCCGCCGCCGCCAGTCGCCAAGCGCAAGCGATCCCCCCATTCCCTGCAGTCTGCCAGCGGACTGTCCCCTACCCTTCGCGCATGTCGCATGCACATGCCGGACCGCTCGATGCCGCCGCGGTGCTCGCATGGATGCAGGCGCATCCCGGTCGACTGCGGGAACTGCTCGCCGAGGAGGACGCGCTCGACGCCGACACCCAGGCGGCGGCAGATTCCGCGGTGCGGGCGCACCTGCGCTTCGCGGCCGAGGCCCTGCCCATGGGCCTCCGCCCAGACCTCGCGGCGCGCGTGACGGGCATGGCCGACGAACTCGACGCGTGGTTCGACGCCGACCGCGAGGTGCTGGAGCGCGAGGTCGAACTCGGGCGCGGCGCCATCGCGCTGGAGGAGCACCTGCTCTACGGCGCAGGGGCCGATACCGAGCCGGTCATCCACGCCGCGCTGGAACGCCGCGTGCGGCTTGGGGCCTGGAACCGCCTCTTCCTCCGCTGCCTCGAGTCGCGGCTGGGGCCCGGCCACGACGGCCTGACGGAGGCGGCGCTGCAGTGGTCCAAGGACAACGAGCGTGACCTCGCCGCGGTGATCCTGCAGGTCCACCACCGCCAGATCACCGCGCTGGAAGCCGCGACCGGGCACCCCGCCACGGCTGGTGAACGCGAACAGAGCAGCCAGGCCGCCGCGGTGACGGGCTACGCGCGCCGGGCGGTGGAGGCGGCGGCCCACGCCCTGCACCAGGCCTGAAAGATGCATGTCATGAGCGACCCGGGGGGATGCGCCGGGTGCCGGCGTCGGGCTTGAATGGCCGCGTGATCACTCCCAAGGCCCTCATCACCGCGGCCGCCGCCATGGCCGTCGCCATCGCCGCCGCGCCCGCACTCGGTGCGCCCACCCCGGTGCCCACCAGCGGCGCAGCGGCCGGCAAGCTCACGCGCATTGTCCCGGGCATCACGTACCAGACGATGACGCGCCCGGGGCCCCAGCGCCTGCACATGGTGTCCTTCACGTACAACGCCCTCACGCGCATGGCTCCGGCGCAGTCGTCCGGATCGCTCACCCGGCGCGCGACGATCGAGGACGGCATGGCGTCGCGCCTGGCGCAGGGCGCGACCGCCGGCATCAACGGCGACTTCTTCAGCCTGTCGAACGGCACGCCCAGCGGCGTGCTGTCCGTGGGCCCTGAGCTTCTGGCCAGCCCCGAGCCCACGCGCTCGTCTCTGGCCATCGCGGCAGGCGGCTGGCTGTCGGTCGGCACCCTGTCCCTCGACTCGCGCTACCGCCGCATCGACCCCACCACGGGCACGAAGGGTGTGAAGCGCATCGTCCGGGCGGTCAACCGCCCACTGGCATCCACCTCCACCACCGGGGTGGTCGTCTACACGTCCGCCTACGGCAGCGCCACGCCGTCCGAGCCCGGCTACGAGGTGCTCGTCGCGCTCGATGGCGGCGGGGCATTCCCGGTCGCAGGGACGATCCAGGGCACCGTCATCGCTCAGCGTCCCGGCGGCGGCACCCCCGTTGCCCCCGGCCAGATCGTGCTGTCGGGGAAGAACCTGTCGGGCGTCACGCTGTTCAACGAGTTCCTGCCGGGCACGCGCATGGAGATCGAGGCCTCCATCCCGGGTGTCGCCCCGGATGCCTGGGGCGCCATCGGCGGAGGACCCACGCTGGTGCAGGACGGCCGGGCGGTCGCCTCATCACGCGAGTCGTTCAGCAGCAGCCAGCGCAATGGCCGCACCACGCGCAGCGCCGTGGGCCAGAAGCCCGATGGCACGATCCTGATGGTGGTGTCCGAGGGTCCACAGCAGGGCGTGCGCGGGTACACCATGTCCGAGCAGGCGAAGATGCTGGAGTCGCTGGGCCTGATCACCGCCATGGGCCTCGACGCCGGAGGGTCATCGATGATGGCGATCGGCCCGAATCAGGTGGTGCCCAATACCGGCAGCCGACCCATCTCGGACATGCTGGTGGCCTACTACGCGGGCGCGCAGCTCTCGATCCCACCGGACAACCGCGTCACCCCGAACGGCGACGGCGTCGCGGACACCATCACCCTCGGCGCCCAGTCGCCCGTGCCCGGCACCACCAACGTCACCGTTGCCAGGCGTGGGGGCGGGTTCTCGGCATCGGTGCTGGACCGCACCGGCGACGCCGCGTACACGCCCATCACCATCGACCCGCGCGCGCTGGGCATGCCGGAGGGGCCGTACAACGTGACGGCCACGCTCACGCCGGCCGATGGCTCGCCTGCGACATCGCAGAAGCGCATCATCGTGGTGGACCGCACCCTTGGCGCGCTGCGTGTGAGCAGCCGCGGGGCGAAGGCATCGCGTCGCGTGACCGCCGCGTTCACCCTGTCGCGCCCGGCACGGGTGACCGCCCAGGTCACCACGTCCCGAGGACGCGTGGTCGCCACCCTCGCGCGCAACAAGAAGATGCCCCGGGGACGGAAATCGGTTACGTGGAACGGCCGGTCCGGCAAGAACCTCGTGCGGGCGGGCACCTACTACGTGACGATCACGGCCAGCAGCTCGCTGGGCCGGACCGCGCTGCGCGACGGCGTGCGCGTCCGCTAGGGCATCAGCCGCCCGAGCGACTCCACCACCCGCACCGGATCGGGTGTGCCGGCAGTGAGCGCGAGGGTCGTCACCCCCGCGTCTGCAAGCGCCGCCAGGCGCTCAGCCACGGCCGGCCCGTCGCCGATGACGGCAAGGGCCTCCACCATGGCATCGGGCACGAGCGCCTCGGCGTCGCGGCGGCGTCCGGCGAGCGCGGCATCGGCGATTGCCGCGGCCTCCCCGGCGAAGCCCATGGCCGAGACCGCATCGCGGTAGTAGTTGCGCTCACGCGAACCCATGGACCCCACGTAGAACGCGATCTCACGGCGGGCGGCGGCCCGCGCGGCCTCGGCGCCCTCACCGCCACCCACCCAGCACACCGCCGACGCCATCACCTGCAGGCGCGCGCGGCCGGGGTCGCGCGCCGCCGTGCCGGTAGCCAGCGGCGCGCTCCAGTGACCGGTGATCGCCCGGGGCGACGCGAAGAGCGGCCACCAGGCATCGGCCAACTCGGCGGCCAGGCGCACGCCGCCCGGGGCAAGGGCCGCCACCACCACCGGGATCTCATCGCGCTCCGGCCGGGTGATCATGCGAAGCGGCGTGCCCATGCCCGTCCCCTCGCCCGGGGGAAGCGGCACCGGCCTCGGTCCCTCCACCTCCAGCACCTCACGTCGCCATGCCGTGCGGCATGCGGAGACGACCTCGCGCAGTTCGCCGAGCGGGCGCGCAAAGGGCACGCCGTGCCAGCCCTCCACCACCTGCGGGCCGGAGGTGCCGAGACCGGCGATGGCCCGCCCCGCCGACAGGGCATCGACGCCCGCGAAGGTCTGGGCGATCAGGGCCGGGCTGCGTGAGTACACAGGCAGCACCGCGCCGATGCGGAGGCGATCGGTGCATGCGGCCATGGCCCCCATGAGCGAGGGGGCATCGAATCCCCAGGTCTCCGGTACCCAGGCCTCATCACACCCCCCGCGCTCCGCAGCGCGCACCAAGTCCAACGACGCCCCCGGATGGGCCATGTGGTCCAGGACGATCCCAATGCGCATGAGGCAATCGTACGGCCCCGGGCAACCTTGTCTGTCTCGCAACACGAGGAGAGGCACGCATCCGGTGGGCGGTCTATCGTCGGCGTGCTTTCCCGGGGCGGTCGGGACATCGTCGCCCTCCATCCCGCACGAGAATCGGTATCGGCCTGAGCACCACCGAGAACGCCACGGCAACCCACGCGCGCGCACTCGCCACCCTGCGGGCGATGATGACGGCGCGGTGGATTGATGCCGTCGAGGAGGAACTCGTCCAGCGCGGCGAGGCGTTCTTCCAGCTCGGCGGCGCTGGCCACGAGGCCACGGCGGTACTGGCCGACCACCTGAGGCCCCAGGACTGGCTGCAGCCGCACTACCGCTCGCGTGCCCTGCTGGTCCGGCGCGGAATCGCCCCCGAGCAGTTCTTCCACGGCCTGCTCTCCACAGCGCAGTCGGACTCCGCCGGGCGCCAGATGCCGGCGTTCCTCAACGACCCCGACCTGCACGTGCTGCCGATGACCGTGCCGACCGGCAACGGGCTGCTGCACGCGGTGGGCGTGGCGCGCGAGGTGGCCGCGGGTGACGAGGCGCCCATCGTCCTCGCCGGCGTCGGCGACGGCACCACCCAGCAGGGCGAGGTGATGGAGGCCATCGGCGAGGCCGCCCGCGCTGCCCTGCCGGTGCTCTTCGTGATCGAGGACAACGGCTACGCCATCTCCACCCACACGGCCGGGCGCACCTTCTACGACACGGTGCAGGGTCCGGCGGCTGAGTTCCTGGGCGTGCCCATCGTGCGCGCCGACGGCCGCGACCCGGTCACGCTCGATGCGGTGTCGCGCCGGGCAGTGCATGACGTGCGCGAATCCCGGCGGCCGGTGGTGCTCGTGATCGATGTCGAGCGCCTTACCCACCACACGAACGCCGATGACGAGGCCGTGTACCGCGATGCCCGCGAGCGGGCGACCGCCCGCGAAGGCGACCCCATCGCGGCGCTGCGCGAGCACCTGGTGGCCGAGGGCGTACCCGAAGCCGAACTGGTGGCGCTGGACCGCGAGGTGGAGACGCAGGTGCGGGCCGCAGCAGCCCAGGCCCTGGAGGCACCGGACCCCGTCGCCACCCATGGCGCGATGGCCCCGGTGTCCGACGAGGTGCGGTCGCGCGCAGGCGCGGCACCGGGGGAGCCCCCTGAGGACGGAGCCGCGCGGACGATGCTCGAGGCCATCCGCGACGTGCTGGGCGAGCGGCTGGACGCCGATCCGCGCGTATCCGTCCTGGGGCAGGACATCGAGGACCCCAAGGGTGACGTGTTCGGCATCACCCGCGGGCTGTCCACCCGCTTCCCCGGCAGGGTGACCAACGCGCCGCTCAGCGAGTCGACGATCGTGGGCACCTCCATCGGCCGCGCCCTGGCCGGTGGCCGCCCGGTCGCCATGGTGCAGTTCGCGGACTTCCTGCCGTTGGCGTTCAACCAGATCGCCTCGGAGCTCGCCACCATGCACTGGCGCACCGACGGCCGGTGGTCGGCCCCCGTTGTCATCCTGGCCCCCTGCGGTGCCTACCGGCCGGGCCTCGGCCCGTTCCACGCCCAGACCCTCGAGGCCACATTCGCGCACATCCCGGGGCTGGACGTGGCAATGCCCAGCACCGCCGACGATGCCGCGGGTGCGCTGCACGCCGCGCTCGACGGCGATCGCCCCACCCTCATCCTGTATCCGAAGACCTGCCTGAACGATCCGACCCGGGCGACGCGCGCGGGGACGTCCGCACGCCCGGTGGTGCCCGGGCATGCGGCGGTACGCAACCGGGGCGACGATGTCACCATCGTCGCCTGGGGCTCCACCGCCCCCATCGCCGAGCGCGCCGCGGGAATCCTCGACGCCGCAGGCGTGGGCGTGGACCTCATCGACCTCCGCAGCATCGCCCCATGGGATGTCGAGGCCGTGGTGGCGAGCGCGGCCCGCACCCGCCGGCTGGTGGTGGTGCATGAGGACAACCTCTCGGGCGGGTTCGGTGCCGAGGTGGTGGCCCGGGTATCCGACCACCTGGAGGGCGACCTCACCACGCGGCGCATCGCGCGCCCCGATACCTGGGTGCCCAACAACTACGTCAACCAGGTGGAGGTGCTGCCCTCCACGCGGCAGGTGCTGGACGCCGTGGCCGCCATCCTGGGTGGCCTCGAGGTGGAGGAGGCCGGCGGGACGGCCGAGGATGGCGTGCTGGTGGTGGAGGCCGCGGGCTCAAGCCCGGCCGACCAGCAGGTGATGGTGATCGAGTGGCTGGTGGGCGACGGCGACACCGTCACCGAGGGACAGGTGATCGCCGAGTGCGAGGGCGACAAGGCCGCCTTCGAGCTGGCCGCGCCGGCATCGGGCGAGATCGCCGGCCTGCATGAGGAGATGGAGGCCGTGGCGGTGGGAACACCGCTCGCCCGCATCACGCTGGCGCCCGGCGCCGCCGCCGCCCGCAGGCGCATGCCCGCCGAGCCCACGCTGCGCGTGCGCCGGGTGAC
>JAUROO010000136.1 GCA_030829765.1 Miltoncostaeales bacterium
GGTGGCCGCCGCGACGGCGGGCGCGACCTCGGGGTTGAAGCAACTGGGGATGATGTAGTCCTCGTGCAGCTCGTCGTCGGTGATGACGTCGGCGATCGCCTGCGCGGCGGCCACCTTCATGCCCTCGCTGATCTGGCGGGCGCGCACGTCCAGCGCGCCGCGGAAGAGCCCGGGGAAGGCCAGCACATTGTTGATCTGGTTGGGGTAGTCCGATCGCCCGGTGGCCATCACGCGAACGTACGGCGCCGCTACCTCGGGCATGATCTCCGGCGTGGGGTTCGCCATCGCGAACACGATCGGGTTCTTTTCCATGCTCTGCAGCTGCTCCACCGAGAACGTGCCCGGACCAGAGAGCCCCACGAACATGTCGGCGCCCCGCACGGCCTCGCTCAGGTCGCCGCGCACACCGTCCGGGTTGGTGTTCTCCGCGTACCAATCCTTCATGAAGTTCATGTTCTCCGTGCGGCCCCGGTAAATCGCGCCCCGGGTATCGCACCCGATGATGTTCTCCACCCCGGCGTTCATGAGGATCTTCGAGCAGGCGACGCCGGACGCGCCGATGCCGTTCACCACGACCTTCAGATCCGCCATGGACTGGCCGGTGATCTTGCACGCGTTGATGAGTGCGGCGAGAAGCACGACCGCGGTGCCGTGCTGGTCGTCATGGAAGACCGGGATGTCCAGGCGCTCCTTGAGGGTGTCCTCCACCTCGAAGCACACGGGGGCCGCGATGTCCTCCAGGTTGATCCCCCCGAAGGCCGGGGCGATGGCTTCGCACACGGCGATGAGCTCGGCGGCGTCGTGCGTGTCCACGCACACGGCGTACGAATCCACATCGGCGAACTCCTTGAACAGGAGCGCCTTGCCCTCCATCACGGGCATGCCGGCGGCGGCGCCGATGTCGCCCAGGCCGAGCACCGCGGTGCCGTTGGTGATCACGGCGACCATGTTCCGCTTGAGGGTGTAGTCGAACGCGGCCTCGGGGTCCTCGGCGATGCGCCGTGCCACAGACGCCACGCCGGGCATGTAGGCGACCGACAGGTCCTCGCGGGTGGCCAGCGGCGCCCGGGGGACCATCTCGATCTTGCCGCCGTTGTGCAGGCGGAAGGTGCGATCCTCGGCGGAGACGACGGTGACGCCGTCGAGCGCGCCCACCGCGGCCACGACCTCGTCCTCGTTCTCGACGCTCGTGGCATCGACAACGACCTCGCGTACCACGCGGCGGTGATCGGCCTCCACGACCTCCATGGAGGAGATCGACGCCCCCTGGTCGCTGATGGCCGCCGCCACCTCGGCCGCGAGTCCGGGACGACCGGCCTCGAGCTCGAGCCTGAGGGTGACGCTGAACTGCGCGCTTGGCGTAACTGCCACGAGGTCCTCCACGTCGACGAACGGCGGAAGGATACCCGCCCGTCACGATTTCCCCGCGGTCGACCCCACACCTGCCGGATACACTCGCCCGCGTGAGCACGGATGCCATCAATCCCGCCGGCGAGATCCTGCTCATCGATGGCTACAGCCTTGCGTTCCGGGCCTTCTTCGCTCTCCCCGAGAGCATCGCCCGCGCGGATGGCATGCCGACCAACGCCCTCTATGGGCTGGCGGCCATGACCATCAAGGTGATCGAGGAGGAGAAGCCGTCGCGGGTGATCGTCGCCTGGGACCCGCCCGGGCCCACGTTCCGCGACGAGGCGTACCCGGCGTACAAGGCCGGGCGCCGCGAGACGCCTGATGCCTTCCGGGCGCAGTCGCCGCACTTCCGGCCGCTGATGGAGGCCTTCGGCGCCGTGAACGTGGAGGTGCAGGGGTTCGAGGCCGATGATGTCATCGGCACCCTGGCGCGCCGGGCATCGGAGGAGGGCGCACGCGTCACCATCCTCACCGGGGATCGCGACGCCCTGCAACTGGTGGATCACAACGTGAGCGTGCTGGCCACCGGACGTGGGGTCACCGACACCACGCGATACGACCCCGCGAAGGTCGAGGAGAGGTACGGGGTGCCCCCCGCGAAGATGCCCGATCTCCGTGGGATGATCGGTGACTCCAGCGACAACCTTCCGGGCGTCCCGGGCATCGGCGAGAAGACCGCCGCGCAACTGATGGCCCGGTACGGGTCGCTTGAGGAGATCCTCGCGCATGCGGATGAGCAGTCGCCGAAGCGCCGCGAGAACCTGACGGTGCACGCCGATACGGCCCTCATGTGCCGTGACCTCTCGGTCATCGACACCCGCGTACCCCTGGACCTCGATCCCCTGGACGTCCCGCTGGTCACCAGGGATGCCGAGCGGCGCGACGCGCTCCAGGGCGCCTTCCAGGAGTTCGAGTTCCGCACGCTCGCACGCCGCGTTGCCGAGATGGCGGGCGATGACGGTCCGCCGCTGCCGGGCGCCGGACCAGGGGAGGCTCCGGTCATGCGCGTGCGGTCGGAGCCCCCGGAGGCACTGGCCATGGGCCTGGCGGGCACGGGCCATGCGGCCGTGGCCGTGGAGGGCGACGCCATCGCGGCGATCGCGGGCGGTACCGCATGGGCCACGGAACTCGGGCAGGACGCCCCCGGCGGGATCGTGCCGATCCTGGGGGCGGCCCCGTGGTCCGCGCACGACGCCAAGGCGATACTGCGGCGCGCCCGTATTGACGCCCCGCTGCCCGCGCACGACACCATGATCGCCGCCTACCTGCTGGAGCCGCGGCGCCGGGGCTATCCGCTGGCCGAGTTGGCGGATGAGGCCGGAGTGGCCGTCCGCGCGGAGGGGGCGGGCGAGGAGGCCTGCCGCGCGGCAGAGGCCGCCGCCGCCGTGGATGCGCTTCGGCCGCTGCAGGAGGCCCGCATGGCGGACGAGGGCCTGGAGGACCTCTTCCACCAGGTGGAGATGCCCCTCGTCGGGGTGCTGGTGGCCATGGAGAACGCCGGGGTGGGTATCGACGTCGCGCGCCTGGCCCGCACCCACGCAGCCGTTCGGGCAGAGATCGACGATCTCACCACCCGTATTCACGACCTGGCGGGTGGCCCATTCACCATCGACTCCCCGAAGCAACTAGGCGAAGTGCTGTTCGACCGGCTGGGGCTGCCCGCCGGGCGGAAGGGGAAGACCGGCTTCTCCACCGACCGCCGCGTGCTCCGCGACCTCGCGGACCGTCACGAGATCGTGCCCCTCGTGATGCGCTACCGCGAACTCGTGAAGCTCGACGGCACCTACCTCACTGCTCTCCCGGAACTGGTGGACCCGGGCGATGGCCGCATACACACCACTTTCCACCAGACCGTCGCCGAGACCGGACGCCTGTCGTCTGTCAATCCCAATATGCAGAACATCCCCGTGCGCACCGAGGCGGGGCGGGAGATCCGGGACGCCTTCATCCCCGCGCCCGGCACCGTGCTGATGAGCTTTGACTACTCGCAGGTGGAGCTGCGCATCCTGGCCCACTGCTCAGGCGAGCCCGCCCTGCGCCAGGCGTTCGCCGAGGGCCGCGACGTTCACGCAGCGACGGCCTCGGAGGTGTTCGGCGTTCCCCTGGACGACATGCCGCGCGAGGTCCGCGACCGTGCCAAGGCCGTCAACTTCGGGATCATCTACGGCATCTCGGACTTCGGGCTGTCGGAGCAGCTCGGGATCCCGCGTGGCGAGGCCCGCGCGTATATCGAGGCCTACCTCGCGCGGTACCCGCGCGTGGGCGAATTCGTGGCCCAGACCATCGGGCAGGCCACCGAGGATGGTCATGTGACCACCCTCCTCGGCCGGCGCAGGGCCATTCCCGAGCTCCGTGGGCGAACCCAGCAGCAGCGGCAGCTCGGCGAGCGCCTGGCGGTGAACACCGTCATCCAGGGGTCGGCGGCGGACATCATCAAGGTGGCCATGATCCGGGCAGCGGATGCGCTTGCCGCGGCGCCCATGGGTGCCCGCCTCGTGCTGCAGATCCACGACGAATTGCTGCTCGAGTGCCCTCCGGATGGTGTGGATTCCGTGCGGCGCTCTGTGGCGGAGGCCATGACCGGCGCCTATGACCTGGATCCCCCGTTGGCGGTGGACGTCGGGGTGGGGGAGACGTGGCTTCAGGCGAAGGCGTAGGCACAGAGCCCCTCCCGCCCGAGCCGGGCCTCGATCCGTACCGCGTTCTGGAGGTGCATCCCGAGGCCCGCCCGGAGGTGATCGAGGCGGCCTTCAACGTGCTCCGCGAGATCGCATGTGCCGACGAGGGCGACGGCACCCGCCAACTGGTGCGCCTGCTCTGGGCCCGGCGCGTGCTTTTGCGCGACTGAATTCGCCTAGTATTTGTCGTTCCGTAAACAAGCCGGGACGAGTGCACCTGCGCGCGCCCCGGGGGCAAGGACAACCAACCGACATGACGACCGCCGACGACGTGATCATCATCGATCTCGAAACCCCCGTCTTCACCCTCGACGGGCCCGAGTACATCGAGGTCGATGGCAAGCAGGTCCCCAACTACGACATCACCATCCCCATCTTCGGAGAGGGGGACGTGGTCACCGGGCGTGTCGTGCGGATCGACAAGGACGAGGTCCTCGTCGACATCGGGTACAAGAGCGAGGGGGTCATCCCGCTCAACGAGCTCTCGATCCGCAAGTCGGTGAACGTCGACGACGAGGTCCAGCTGGGCGAGATGATCGACGCCCTGGTCATGCAGAAGGAGGACCAGGACGGGCGGTTGATCCTCTCGAAGAAGCGCGCGCGCTTCGAGAAGGCCTGGAAGCGCATCGAGGCCGCGTCGACGGCCGGCGAGACGGTCGAGGGTACCGTCATCGAGGTCGTCAAGGGCGGCCTCATCCTCGACCTCGGCGTCCGCGGCTTCCTGCCCGCATCCCTTGTCGACATCCGCCGCGTGCAGGACCTCGATGAGTTCATGGGCCAGAAGCTCGAGTGCAAGGTGATCGAGCTCAACCGCAGCCGCAACAACGTGGTGCTGAGCCGCCGTGCCGTGCTGGAGCACGAGCGCCGCGAGGTGCGCCAGCGCATCCTCGACGAGCTCGAGCCGGGCAAGGTCGTGGAGGGGACGATCTCCAACATCGTCGACTTCGGTGCGTTCGTGGACCTCGACGGCATTGACGGCCTCATCCACATCTCGGAGCTCTCGTGGAGCCACGTGAACCACCCGTCGGAGGTCCTGAACGTCGGCGAGAAGGTCAACGTGAAGGTGCTCGACATCGACCGCGACCGCCAGCGGATTTCCCTCGGCCTCAAGCAGACCCAGGCCGACCCGTGGCAGAGCGTCATCGAGACCTACCAGATCAACGACATCGTCCCCGGCAAGGTGACCAAGGTCGTCACGTTCGGCGCGTTCGTGGAGATCCACGCCGGGGTCGAGGGCCTCGTTCACATCTCCGAGCTGGCCGACCACCACGTGGAGAACCCACGCGAAGTCGTCAATCAGGGCGATGAGCTCGAGGTGCGCATCATCGAAATCGACGCCGATCGGCGTCGCCTGTCGCTGTCGCTGAAGCGCGTGACGCCTGCGCCGGAGGGCTATGAGCCGTCGCAGTACGGCGACGACGAGCCCGTGGCCGACGAGCCCGTGGCCGACGAGCCCGTGGCCGACGAGCCCGTGGCCGACGAGCCCATGGCCGACGAGCCCATGGCCGACGAGCCCGAGGCCGGGCACGACGCCTGACGCACCGCTCCCCGCGCCGGCCTGCCTCGGCCTGACCGGCGGCATCGGCGCGGGGAAGTCCGCCGCCCTCGACGCGTTCGCCCGCGCCGGGGCGGCGGTGCTGTCGTCCGATGACGTGGTGCGGCGCCTCTACTCGGACCCGGACGTCATGTCCGCGGTGCGGGAGCGCTTCGGGTCCGGGGTAATCGACGCGGGCGGCGCGGTTGACCGGGCCGCCCTTGCGGCCTCCGCGTTCGATGACCCCGAGGCCCTGGGCTTCCTGGAGGGCCTGCTGCACCCGCGCATCGGGTCGGAGCGGGAGGCCTGGGTGGCTGCGCAGAGGGCCATGGAACGCCCACCACCGCTCCTCGTATGCGAAGTGCCGCTCCTGTTCGAGGCGGGTCTGGAAGAGCGCTTCGATGCCGTCATCGTGGTCACTGCATCCGAGGGAGTCCGGCGCCGCCGCGTGGAGGCCCGTGGCCAGGACTTCGACGGCCGCGCGGCGCATCAGGTGGACGAGGCCCGCAAGGTGGCCGCCGCCGACATGTCGTTCACCAATGACTTCACCTTGGATGACCTCGAACGGTGGGTGGGTGAGGTGATGGCGCGCTTCGCCCCCGGGACTGCGGATGGGCAGGCGTAGGCGGCGCGGGCGCCGGGGGCGGCGCCTGCTCGCGGCCCTGGTCATTGTCGGCGCTGCAGTCGCGGCCGGGCTTGCCGTCCACCAGTCGATGCCCGCGTGGTACGCACGTCTCTGGTATCCGCTTGCGCACGAGAAGGCCATTAACCGGGATGCCGCCCGTAATGGCGTCGACCCGGCCCTTATCGCTGCGGTCATCTGGCGGGAGAGCGATTTCGACGCCGGGGCCACGTCGCCCAAGGGGGCGGTCGGGTTGATGCAGGTGATGCCGACCACGGCATCCTTCATCGCCGGGCAGGACGACCCCCCACCCGGGAGCGCCGACGCGCTCACCGATCCCGAGGTGAACATCAGCTACGGGTCGTGGTACCTGCGCTACCTGCTCGACCGCCACGACGGATCGGTGCCCGCGGCTCTCGCGGCATATAACGCCGGCCCCGAGAACCTCCGCAAGTGGCGCGATTCAGCCGCCGCGCGCGGCGTTGACCTGCGAGTGCCTGAGGACATCCCGTTCGAGGAGACCCGTGCGTACGTGCGCGACGTCACAGACGCGTGGCCGCGCTACCGGGAGGCCTACGGCGACCGCCTGGGCCGGGCACAGGACCCGGGGTAGGGTGGGGGCATGACCACGCGCGCCACGCACCCCACCGCGCAGGCACTGCTGGGCTGGATGCAGGCGAACCCCGGGCGCCTGCGATCCCGTCTCGACATCGCGGCCGCAGGGGGCGGTGATCTCTCGCCGATGGGTGACCCCTCGATCGTCGCCCACCTGGCGTTCGTCGCCGATGCCGTGGCCGCAACAGCCGCCCCCGGACGGGAGGAGGCGCTGCGGGCATTCGCCACCGGCGCCATGGAGGAGATGTGGCGGGAGCAGGCGCAGGCCGAGGAGAACATGGTCGCGGTGGGCGAAGCGCACGCGCTGGAGGCACGCCTGCAGTTCGGTGATGGTGCGGGTGCCGACCCCTCGAACCGCGAGGTGCTCAACCGCCGGGTCCGGGTTATCGGCTGGACCCAGTTGTTCCTCGATTGCCTCGAGGAAGCGACTGGCGACTCAGGTCTTGCCGGCCGCGCCCGGGACTGGATGACCGCTCACCAGGGAGTACTCGCGGACACGATCTTCACCATGGACCGCCGCGCGAAGGAGGCCGAGCGCGCACGCGGTGGGGAGGACGCCATCTCCGACCCCGCTGTGGTGAACCGCATTGGTCAAGCAGCCGCCTTGCAGGGGAATGTGCGGTTTCTCGTGGAGGCCATCGCCGCCGCGGCGAACCGCTAGTCCGCGACGGCCTCTTCAACCCGCGCAGCAGCACCCCTGTCCGCCCCGGGGGCGCAAGAGGAACGTGTGCGGCTCACGGCCGGAGTGACGTGCTGCCGGCTGCGCCGCTGGACTCATCGCCGAACACGAGTGCCCCACCCCTGACCCTGACGAGCGCAAGCGCGGTGCCTGCGACGGCCATGCCCCCGAAGAGCGGGATGATCACGAGTGACATGCCTCACCTCGCCTGATCCGCGCCATCCCGGCGCGCGCCCGCCAGGGGAATGCCGACGCCGATCCCGAGCGCGATGATTGCAGTGAGCGGGATGATGAAAAGACCCATGATGGTTGTCCCCCTGGAAGCGTGTCAGTTGACCTTCTGGACGGAGTATGCACCCCAGATGCTTACGGCGTAAGGGGGATCGGTCAGGGCAATCCGCGAAGCCGTCATCCATCGGAATGCGCAGCCCGATGTGGCCTGCGTGGCACCGACCACAGCTCGTCCCAGGCAGCTCCCCGGGACGGCTGAGTCCCCCCGACCCCCGCCCCGCAGGTCCGCTGGATCGGGCAGCCGATGCTGGTCACGGTGCCGTTGGGGCGGATGGTGTTGCTCCAGGTGGCCCCGATCAGGTTCGCTTCGCTCAGGTTTGCGCCCTCACAGTTCGGCACATGAGGGGGTCTGGTCGGCCCGCTTCGCCTTCTTCCCGTGCACCGGCGAAGGGTGGCCTTGCGCGGATCACCGTGGCGCGTCACCCTGCCGCGCAGCTGGGCCCTCACGCACTTCGCCCAGCGGGTGAGGGTGCAGGTTGCGTCATAGGTGCCGGTGGCGGTGACGATCAGGGCGAGAAGCCACGCCGGTGCGCCCTGGGGCCTCTTACGGCAACCTCGGCCACCGATTGGCACCGGGCACCTGTCAGTACCCCCTGAAGCCGTATGGCTATGGGGGAGGGGCTACACCACCACGTTCCACGGCAGGGCGCGCCAGTCCGTGATGAGGCCCGCGGCGTGGTACGGGTCGCGCAGCACGAACTCGCCCACCTCCTCCGCCGTGCAGGGGGCGAGGACGATGGCGGCCCCCGTCACGGGGTCGCCTATGGCGCCGGCCATGATCAGGCTCCCCTCCTGCTTCGCGCGTCGCAGGTTCGCGAGGTGGTCGTCCCGGTAGGGTGCGCGTCGTTCGAGGATGTCCTCGACGTACTCGTACATCAGCAGGATGTGGGACTCCGGGTCCATGCGGTCCTCCTCGGGAACTGCGGCGCATCCTCGCATACCGGATGGAGGCGCAATGCACCCGGATGAACCCGCATCCCTCGCCGGGGCCGTCACCAGCGCGTCACTGTGTGACGCCATGTCGCGCCGGCACGGGCATCGGTGTCACGTGGTGGGCCTCACTCCCGCGCGCGCCGGCCTCGTGACCGCCGGCCCCGCCGCCACCATCCGGTTCGGCCCCCGCCGGGACGACCTCCCCGACCACGACCTGGCCCAGGCGGCCGCTCACGCACTCGCCGATGTGCCTCCCGGGGGGATCGTGGTGATTGCCGCCCCGGATGCCCCGGGTGAGGCAGTGGCGGGTGGGAAGAAGCTCGCCGCCATCGAGGAGGCGGGCGCGGCCGGGGTCGTCGCCTGGGGCGCGATCCGCGACCGCCGCGAGGCCGCGGAATACGCGATGGGTGTGTGGGCGCTCTCGGAGACCCCCCGTGCCAGCGGCGACCTGCTGCAAATCGTGGAGGTGGGCGGGCTCATCTGCTTCGGGGGCGTCACAGTGATGCCCGGGGACTGGGTGTATGTGGACGACGCAGGGCTCGTTGCCGTGCCCTGGGACGACCGCGAGGCAGTTGTCGAGGCCGCCGCGGAGATCGAGCGGGCCGACTCTGAAGCCGTGCAGCGCATTCGCAGAGGTCGAGCCTAGGCCTCAGGTCCCTGGTCGCGGACCCATTGCTCGACCACCCGTCGCACGTACGCACCGGGTGGTGGCCCGGTCGGATCCGCACCCGCCAGGGCCCGGTTCAGGCCCGGGGCATCGAGTTCGGCCCACGCTCCGGGATCGTCGATGTCGGTTACCAGTGCGAACCGCTCACCCGGCGGATCCGGCATGCGCACCACCACCACCCGCGGGTTGGTCACTCCCGCCCCGGCGGCAGCATCCAGCGCAGCCCCGATGGCGTATCCGGGGTATGTGAACACGCCGGGCCCGTCGTACGCGTCGGCCGGATCCGCGACCAGGATGGCCCAGTCGAGCTCGGCCACCAGCAGCACCGGCCCGTCCGCAGTTGACCAGCCGCGCACGTGCACCAGCCCGTCATCGGAGAGGCGCGTGCGGAAGCCGACCAGCGCGTTCAGGATCAAGGGGCACGGCATCGGCGGCAACGTAGCGCGCCTCACATTCGTCCCGCCGTGGTGACCGATCGGGCTGGGCTACCGGTACGCCGGGCGTAATCTTGGCGCATGTCCACGGACTCGGAGGTACCGGTGAGCACCAGCGCAGCCCAGCGCCCCGCCTGGCCCACGCCCGAGCCGCCCTGGCCCTTTCCTGACCTGCCCGCGGAACTGGGGTTCCTGGCCGATATCGACCGGCAGGTGCATGCACCGGAACTTGGGCAGATCAGCACGCGCATCGTCGAGAGCGGCCTGTGGCGCGACTACGTGGCGGTGTGCGAGGACTACCGCGACTACCGCTTGGTGTTCGAGAGCGACTACATCGATGTGTGGGTTCTCTCCTGGCTGCCCGGACAGGAGACCGGCTTCCACGATCACGACATCTCCGAAGTCGGCATCTGTGTCGCCGAAGGCGCCATCCGCGAGCACCACATGCACGTCCACCAGCCCGACTCCAGTCACGTCCTGCGCCCGGGCCGGCCCCAGGAAGGGCCGTTCGGGTACATCCACCGGGTGGAGCACTTCGAGGGGGAGCCCGCGGTGTCGGTGCATTCGTATTCGCCCCCGCTCGCGTGGGTGGGCCAGTACCGCGAGAACGGCGGCCAGATGGTGCGGCTGAAGCAGCCGGGCCGCACCCGGCTCTCCCCGAACTAGGGAACGCCTGCGCGCGCCAGCACGCGCTCGCGCGCGGCTGGCGGCATCGGGAACATCGGAGTCACCAGAACCGACCCCCCCGGTCGAGTTTTGGGACACACACAGACAGACAGTAACATTACTGTCCACACCGACCCCCCCGGTGGAGTTTTTGGGCCACAGATAGACAGACAGACA
>JAUROO010000137.1 GCA_030829765.1 Miltoncostaeales bacterium
GGGTAAGCGATCGCCCGGCGGCCAGCGCCGAGGCGTGGGCCAGTGGATCGGCCGCGATCACCGGGCGTGGAGTGCCGCGGACGCCCGCGCTGCCCTTGAGGGCCAGGCTGCGCGCCTCGGTGGCACCGGAGGTGAACACCACCGACTCCGGCGGCCATCCGGTGATCGCGGCCACGGCCTCGCGCGCCTGCTCGATCGCCTCATGGGGTGCGCGTGCATGGTCGTGCACTGACATCGGGCTGCCGGCATGGCCGATCCAGCGCGCCATGGCATCGCGCACCGCGGGGGACGGGGGCCACGCCGACGCGTGGTCGAGGTAGGCGGTCACCGGCCCTCCGCCAGGCGGGCGCCCAGATCCGTGGGAAGTCCGGCGGCCTGGATGGCGTTCTGGGCACCCGGGACGTCGTAGGGGGTCCGCCTGAACCTCAGGGTGAGGGCCTCCAGGTCGAGGATCGCCCACGACGCGCGCGGATCCAGGTCGCGCGGCTGGCCCACCGACCCGGGGTTGATGAGCCACCGGCCGTCGGCGATCGAGAGGGTCTCCTCGCCGCGCACGAGTCCGCCATCCAGCCGTCCATCGGGCGACAGCCGCCACGCCCCGGCCAGGTGCGTGTGCCCGATCATCATCACGCGCGCCGGATGGGCATCGAATGCCGCGCGGGCATGCTCGCCCGTGATCACGTATTCCCACACCGGGTCGCGGGGGCTCGCGTGGAACAGCGCGACGGGGTCCGCCGTGTCCTCGGGCTCCAGCGCGGCCAGGCGGTCCCGTGCGTTGCGGTCCAGCCGCCCGCGCGTCCACTCGATCGCCGCCCGGGCCGGCGCGGAGAACGTCTCCACCCCCACGCGACCTGCCGCGGCCAGGTCGTGGTTGCCGGCGATGCAGCGCTCGGAGTCATGCACGCACACGCGCAGGCACTCCGCCGGATGCGCGCCGTAGCCCACCATGTCGCCCAGGCACCACACGCGGGTGATGGCGGCCTGGCGGATGGCGCGGCGCACGGCCTCGAGGGCGTGGCGGTTGCCGTGGACGTCGCTGATGATCGCGATGCGGTCGCTCACCGCGACCTACAGTAACCGCGTGAGCCGACTCATCCAGTTCGTCGTCGTCGGCCGGCTTCGTCCGCCGCTCGCCGAAGCCGGGGCCGACTTCGAGTCGCGTATCGCACGCATGGCCGAACTCCGCGTGCACGAGGTGGCGGCCGAGCCCGTCCAGAGGGGCGGCGACCAGGTGTTCCGGCGGGAGGGGGAGCGCATGCGCGCCAAGGTGGTCGATGGCGCGCACTTGGTTGCCATGGACTCCCGCGGCCGGCAGCCGGCGAGCAGCGAGGCGCTGACCGCGTGGCTCGGTCGCCGCCTGGAGGATCCCCGGCCGACGGCATTCCTCATCGGCGGTGCCATCGGCCTCGATCCGCAGCTGGCTGCCGCAGCGGACGAGCGCATGTCCCTCGGCCCGCTCACGCTGCCGCATCAGCTCGCCCGGGTCCTGTTGGCCGAGCAGGTCTACCGGGCGCTCGCGGACCTGGCGGGGCATCCCTACCCGCGCGCGGGCGGCGCTCGCTAGCATCGCGCGCCGTGCCGACCCCGAGCCCCATCACGCCCCTTGCACGCGCCCTCGCAGTCGAGGCGGCCCGGTTGGCGGGCGTGCCCGAGGCGACCGCGGTGCTCGAGCCCCCCGCCAACCCGGAGTTCGGGGACCTCGCCACCAATGTCGCGATGACGCTGGCCAAGGCTGCCGGGCGGAACCCCCGCGAGATCGCCGCCGACCTCGTCGCCGGAATCGGCGCCGCCCCTGAGCTGGGCAGGTACGTGGAATCCGCGGAGGTCGCGGGACCGGGCTTCATCAACCTCACTCTTGGCCCGGGGTGGTTCGCCGACGCCGCGCGGGCGATCGCCACGGCGGGGGATGCCTACGGCCGCGGCCAGGCCGATCCGCCCGGGCGCGTGCTGATCGAGTTCGTGTCGGCCAACCCCACGGGGCCGCCGCACGTGGGGCATGCGCGGCAGGCGGCCTACGGCGACGGCGTCGCGCGCATCCTCGCCTACGCCGGGCACCAGGTGACGCGCGAGTTCTACGTGAACGACTGGGGGCGCCAGATGGCGCTGTTCGGGGCGTCGGTGGCCGCCCGCTACGGGCAGCTGCTCGGCCTCGACACGCCGGTGCCCGACGATGGCTATCAGGGTGACTACGTGGTGGGCATCGCGCAGACCATGCGCGACGAGGTGGGCGATGCCTACCGCGACCAGCTCGACCCGCCCGACCCCGAGGTGCTGGACGTGTTCGCGGCACGCGGGAAGGAGTTGATGCTGGCGGCCATGGTGGCCGAGCTCGAGCGCTTCCGCGTGCGGTTCGACGCCTTTTTCAGCGAGACCACGCTGCATGAGGGCGGCGCCGTCGCGCGCGGGGTGGAGGCCCTCGTGGCCTCGGGCGATGCCTACGAGAGCGAGGGCGCGCTCTGGTTCCGCACCACCGCGTATGGCGATGAGAAGGACCGCGTGCTGCGGCGCTCGGATGGCAGCACCACGTACCTGGCCGCCGATGTCGCCTACCACCTGGACAAGGCCGGGCGCGGCGACGACCTGCTGCTCGACGTACTGGGCGCCGACCACCATGGCTACATCGCGCGCCTGCGTGCGGTGATCGCGGCGGGCGGCCACGACCCGGCCATGCTCGAGGTGCCCATCGTGCAGTTGGTGTCGCTCACCGAGGGTGGCGAGGCCAAGCGCATGAGCAAGCGCGCGGGCACCCTGGTGACCCTCGGTGAGCTCATCGATGACATCGGCGTCGACGCCGCACGGTTCTTCCTGGTGCAGCGCAGCCATGAAACGGCGTTCGACCTCGACCTGGACGTGGCGCGCGCCGAGGGCAACGAGAACCCCGTGTACTACGTGCAGTACGCCCATGCACGGATCGCGGGCATCCTCGCGCAGGAGCCCGAGGCACCCGCCGACGCCGCGCCGCCCGCGGCGCTGGATCCATCCGAGCGCGCCCTGCTGCTGTCTCTGTGCCGCTGGCCCGAGGTGGTCCGGGAGGCCGAGGCGCGCCGGTCGCCGCACCGGGTGGCCGCGTACCTGATGGACCTCGCCCGCGACTTCCACGGCTTCTACCACCGCTGCAGGGTGGTGGGGGAGGCGCCTGAGGTCGTGGCATTCCGCCTGGACCTGCTGCGCGGAACCCGCGCGGTCATCGCCGCGGGCCTCGGCCTGATCGGCGTGGAGGCACCCGACCGCATGTAGCCGTTGCGCTACCCTTGCGGCGACCCGCGGGTGTAGCTCAGTTGGTAGAGCATCAGCTTCCCAAGCTGAGGGTCGCCGGTTCGAGCCCGGTCGCCCGCTTCACGCTCCTCCCGCCGGTTGGCGTGATGCGCCGGTCCTCCGTCCGCGCGGTTCGCCGCCGGGTCGAACGTGCCGTTGTGCCCTAGCCGATCGTCGCCCAGGCGATGGAACCGCGCAGCGAGTTGCGCTGGGGAGACAGCGGGTTGGCTGTCGAGGCGGCCATCCGGGGGTCACGCGGAATGCGGCGCACGATCAGGAGCTCCATGGTGGCAGGGTCCGCAGGCATGCTGCGGGTCTTCCGGATATAGCTCACCAGAACGAGACGCGCGTTCCGGCGTCCCTTCCCGGACACATCGCCCGAGGTGAAGCGCATCTCGCGGGTGCGTGGCCAGGTGATGACGGGCGCATTGAAGTTCCGGCCCGTCAACCTGCGGTACCCCAGCGATGACCCCGACTTCTGGGCCAGCGTGACCTTGCTGTCGGGGTTCCGGTAGATGACGGCGAGGTCGGTGCGGCAGCGCTGCTGGGCATCTTCGAAGATCCTGATCCGGCTCACGACCCTGTATGCCGACCGTCGGCGATCCCAGGTGATGGTCCGCGCCGCCTGCTCATAGAACGTATTCGTGCATGCGGGCTCCTGCTGCGCGAGCGTGGTGGTCTCGGGTGCGAGTCCGTTGTGGCGGAGCATCTCCGCGTACAGGCCGAGGACCTTGGCGCTGTACCCCGGGTCCGTCGCCCAGTTCCCGGCCCCCATCGATTCCCAGGTCGGTGCCCGGCCATAGGGGTTCACGTAGTGCATGCGCGTATCCGTCAGCGGGCGGGCGACCCGTTCCGGATCTGCGTTCGGGTCGGCATAGGCCCACAGGTGCTGGATCTGTGCCCGGACCCCCGCCTCCGGGGAGGCGTAGCGGTTGCCCTCGCTGCACGAATCACACGCCCCGAGCCCCGAATAGTTGTTGTCGGTGGGCTTCACCATGCTTCCGCGGTAGCGGAACCAGCCCGTCTCGAGCACGGACTGCGCGAAGGCGATATCGCCGCGGACGTTCTGGGCGTTCCCCTCGTCGACGAAGATCCGGGCCAGGTCAAGGATGGGAATCGTGATCGCCGGGGTGATCTTCTGCTGGGCGAACCACGACGCGATCTGCTCGGGCGTCAGGCGCGACTGGCCGAGCACCGGTGTGATGCCCGTGACCGGGGAGGACGCCGCGGGGGCGGGCGCCGCTCCGCCGTCCGCCGGCAGAGGGGTCTGTGACTGGGCGTGCAGCGTTGCGGCCGCTGCGAGTCCTGCGGCAACAGCTGCGATGATGGGGAAGCGATAACGCACAGCGCGCGATGCTAGGGCACGCTCACGACGCCACGTGCACATCCGGTTTCCCCTGTCGATGTCGTGGTTCGGGGCTACCCTCGGCGCATGCGTTCCATTTCACTCGCCAGCGGGGCCAGCATGCGTGTCCAGCGGCCCGATGCGGACGTGATGGTGATGTGCGTCAACGGCGGCAGCGCCCGCCCGCGCCCCGGCAACTGGAGTCCCACCATCGAGTGGCTGGTGGATCGCCTCGCACCGCGGGTGCCGGATGCGGGGTTTGCCGAGGTGCGCTACCGGACGCGGTCGTGGAAGATGCTCCCGTCCTGCATCGCGGATGGGCAGGCGGCCCTCGAGGCCGTGCCCGCCGCCCGCGACGTGGTCATGCTCGGGTTCTCGATGGGCGGTGCCGTGTCCATCGCCTGTGCCCACGACCCCCGGGTTCGCGATCTCATCGCCCTTGCCCCGTGGATTCCGGAGGAGCTGTCGCTGCGGCCGCTCCGGGGTGATCGGGTGACGATCCTGCACGGCAGCATCGACGGCTGGATCCCGGGCGTGCCCGGCGTGCGCCCCGCGCACTCGTTGCGTGGTGCCGACCGCCTGCGGGCGTCGGGGGCGGAGGTCACCTACCGGCGCATCCCGGGCGCGGTCCACGGGGTGGCCCTGCGGCGGAACGACCGGCTGGTGGCGCTGCCGCGCGCGGGCGAGTGGCTGCGCGACGTGGAGGCCGCCCTCGGGCGGGCCGGCCTCGCGGTGGTCTAGGCGTCCCCGCCTGCCTGGGCGCCCGGGGCCTTCGCCCGCCGGATCTTCTGGCGCTCCTCGGTCGGCACCTTCACGTCCCACACCAGCCCGACCTTCTCCATGCCGTAGATGAGCGCCCACGACAGGTCGATCTGCTTCCACTGCAGCCCGTGGCGGGCCGACCCCGGGAACGCGTGGTGATTGTTGTGCCAGGCCTCGCCGAACACGGGGATGGCGAGCGGCCAGAAGTTGCGGCTCTCGTCCTGGGTCTCGTAGTCGCGGCGACCGAACATGTGGCAGATGGAGTTGACCGACCACGTGAGGTGGTCGAACACGAACACCCGCAGCAGGCCCGCCCACACGAAGCACTGGACGCCCAGCCACAGCGAGCCGCCACCGGCGGCCCAGCCGACCACGAAGGGAATGCCCAGCGAGAGGGCCAGCCACAGCAGGTACAGGCGGTCGATGCGCCGGATGAGCCGGTCGGCGTACAGGTCGCGCCCGTAGCGCTCGCCCCGCTCGAGGCCCTTGGTGGTGAGCAGCCAGCCCACCTGCGCGTGCCACAGGCCCTTGATCACGCCCTTCC
This sequence comes from Miltoncostaeales bacterium, assembly GCA_030829765.1. Taxonomy (GTDB): domain Bacteria; phylum Actinomycetota; class Thermoleophilia; order Miltoncostaeales; family Miltoncostaeaceae; genus SYFI01. The sequence continues at coordinate 5,907 of JAUROO010000137.1, forward strand.
ATCCCGGGCCGTGGCCGTGGTGGGGCGAGTGCGGGTCGCCCTCCCGGTCCGACAGGGCATGGTGCTTGCGATGGTCGGTGACCCACTGCGTCACGGGGCCCTGCAGGGCCATCGACCCGAGGATCGCCCACAGGGCGGTCATCGACCGGGTGGTCTTGAACGCGCGGTGCGAGAACAGCCGGTGGAAGCCGATCGTGATGCCCAGCCCGCAGGCCACGTACATCACGGCGAAGGTGATGAGGTCCACGGGGCCTACCGCCACGCCCCACAGCATGCCCGTCACCGACAGCAGGGCGAGCGGCGGGATCACGATCGCCGCGAGCGTGATGATGCGGGCGGACGTGAGGGGCTTGTCGCGGACCGTGCCCACGAGTGGGGGTCGCGTGTTTCCGGACTCCGCAGTGCTCATCGGGGTCGCAGCGTAGCCGCACCCCGGTGCGCTGCGCCGCGGCATCGGTAGCGTGCCCACCGTGGCGCGCATCGCGATCATCGGCAGCGGAATCGGAGGCCTCGGTGCCGCGTGGCTGCTCAGCCGGCGCCACGCGGTGGAGGTGTTCGAGCGCGACGACCGGATCGGTGGCCACGTCCACACCACCCACGCAACCGGGCCCTCCGGCGAGCGCCTGGCGCTGGACTCCGGCTTCATCGTGCACAACGAGACCACCTACCCCCTCCTGGTGCGCATGCTTCGCGAGTTGGGGGTGCGCACGCAGGACTCCCGCATGGGGTTCTCGGTGGCCTGCGATGCATGCGGCGTGGAGTACTCAGGGGTAGGCCTCTGGCGGCAGCCGCAGGCGTTCCGGTCGCCGGGGTTCACCCGGCTGCTGCGCGACATCGGCCGTTTCCAGCGCACAGGCACGCGCGCGCTGGATCCCGGCCGCGAGGGGCTCACGCTCGAGGGCTTCGCCCGCGAGGAGGGCTACTCGCCCCGGTTCATCGATCACTACCTGAGCCCCCTGGCGTCGGCCATCTGGTCATCCGGCAGCGGCGATGCCCGACGGTTTCCTGCGTCGTATGCGGTGGGCTTCTGGCGCAACCACGGCATCCTGGGATTCCGCCGCCTCACCTGGAAGACCATCACCGGCGGTAGCGCCACGTACGTGCAGCGCATCGTCGACGGCCTGCCCGGGCGCGTGCATGCGGGCCGCGGCGTGGATGAGGTGCGCCGCCACCCGGAGCACGTGGAGGTGCGCACCACCGACGGCGTCACGCACCGGTTTGACCACGTGGTGATGGCCGCGCATGCCGGGCAGTCGCTGGCCATGCTGGCCGACCCCACCAACGATGAGCGCCGGATCCTGGGCGCCTTTCGCACCACGCCCAGCGACATCAGCCTGCACCGCGACGAAAGCCTCCTGCCCGCGCATCCACGGGCGCGGGCGGCGTGGAACCACCACGTGGAGGATTGCCGGATGGACTCGCCGCGCTCCACCATGACGTACTCGCTCAACCGGCTGCAGGCCCTGCGCTCGGACGCCGAGTGGTGCGTGTCGCTGAACCGCGACGACGAGGTGGATCCGGCCCTGCGGGTGATGCGCACGCGGTACGAGCACCCCGTCTACGACTTCGCCGCGCTTGATGCCCAGCGCGCGCTGGGCCGGATACAGGGCGCGGGGCGCACCTGGTACAGCGGCGCGTGGATGGGCTACGGATTCCACGAGGACGGCATGCGGGCCGCGGCGACCGTGGCGCGCGGCCTGGGGGTGGAGTGGTGAGGTCGGCCATCTACACCGGCACGCTCATCCATGCACGCCGTACGCCGGCCGAGCACGTGTTCCGGTACCCGGTGTGCTTCTACGCGATCGACCTGGATGAGATCCCCGAGCTGGACCGCCGGCTGCGCCTGTTCGGGTACAACCGGCCCGGGCTGGTGACCCTGCGCGACTCCGACCACCTGGGCGATCCCCGGCAGCCGCTGGCCCGGAACATCCGGCAGCACCTGGAGGAGAGGGGCATCCCGGCGTCCGATGCCCGCATCACCATGCTCACCAACCTGCGGGTGGCCGGGTACGTGTTCAACCCCGTCACGTTCTTCTACGTGCACGGTCCGGACGGGGGCCTCCGCTGCGTGCTCGCTGAGGTCAGCAACACCTTCGGGGAGCGCCTGCCATACCTGCTGGGCGACGAGCAGCGCATCGCCCCGCTGGCCGACGAGCATGCCTTCCGCCACGAGAAGCGCATGCACGTATCGCCGTTCTTCCCGCTGGACCAGGATTACGTGTTCCGCATGGGCGAGCCCGGCGACACGCTCACGATCCGGATGGACGTGCTGCAGGATGGCGAGCGCCCCTTCTGGGCCCTGCTCACGGGCGAGCGCCACGACATGACCGACCGGCAGCTGGCCCGGGCGCTCGCCCGCTATCCACTGATGCCCCTGCAGGTGATCTCATTGATCCACGTCGAGGCGCTACGCCTCTGGAGGAAGCGCGTGCCGTTCCACAGGAAGCCTGATTTCGTGCCGTCCGAGGGGTCGGTGGCGGACGCCGACCCCCCCGCCGGGGCGCGCACGCGCGGCCTGCGACCGGTGGAGCCCACCGGGCGCACGCCCCTTGCCCCCATCGTGCGGGCGCTGGCCATGCGCGGGCTGCGCCATCCCGTGGGCGGGTGGTTCGAGGTGGAGATGCCGGACGGCACGGTGCACCGCATGGGCTCTCCCGCGTCGGGCAGCCGGCACGCGCGCATCCGCGTGCACGGCAAGGACTTCTTCCGCCGCATCGCCCGCCGCGGCCGGGTGGGGTTCGGCGAGGCCTATCAGGCCGGTGACTGGACCACCGACGACCTGCCGGCATTCCTCGAGATCCTCGCGCTCACCGCGGAGGACGTGCGCCGCAGGCCCCCGGCGTCGCTGGTGCCCGCCGCCATCTCGCGGCGCCCGCGCCTGCCCAACCCTGCCGACCTCATCCGGGCGCGTCGGGACGTGCGGTACCACTACGACCTGGGCAACGACCTGTACCGGGTGTTCCTCGACCCCTCCATGACCTACTCGTGCGCGTACTTCGAGCACGAGGGGCAGCCGCTGGAGGCCGCCCAGCAGGCCAAGTACCGCCGGCTGTGCGAGAAGTTGCGCATCGGCCCCGATCACCACGTGCTGGAGGTTGGCTGCGGCTGGGGCGGGTTCGCCATCCACGCCGCACGCGAGCGCGGCTGCCGCGTCACGGGCATCACGCTGTCGCTGGAGCAGGCCGAGGAGGCCCGGCGGCGCGTGGAGCAGGCGGGCGTGGCCGACCGCGTGGACATCGTGATCGAGGACTACCGCGAGATGCAGGGAACCTACGACCGCATCGTGTCGATCGAGATGATCGAAGCGGTGGGGTACGACGGACTGCCCACGTACTTCGCCAATCTCGACCGCCTCCTGGCGCCGGGGGGCGTGATCGGCATCCAGGCCATCACGGTCCCGGACCAGCGGCTCGAGCGCTACCGCCGCGGCACGGACTGGATCCGCGAGTACATCTTCCCGGGCGCGTTCTGCCCGCCTCTGGCGTCGATGGTGGATGCCATGCGCACCTCATCCGAACTGCAGGTGGAGGGCGTCGAGAACATCGGCATCCACTACGCCGACACCCTGCGGATCTGGCGCGAGAACTTCATGTCCCGGTCCGATGAGGTGCGCGACCTGGGCTTTACGGATGAGTTCATCCGCACGTGGGAGTTCTACCTGGCGTTCTGCGAGGCGGGGTTCCGCACGCGCGCGCTGGGGGACCTGCAGGTGGTGATCAGCCGGCCGTACAACGGCGCCCTGCCCCAGTGGCCCGAGGAGCGCCTGGCGATCTAGTCGCGGGGGTCGCGTGCCATGTCGCGGCGCAGGCGCTCCAGGTTGAGGCCCACGTTCACGGCGGCGCCGAGCGCAACCGCACCGGCGAGGACGAGGCCGAGCACCACGCCGCCGATCACGACCACGCCGTCCAGCGGGTCGTCGTGCCCCATGGCCATGGCCACCACCTCGGCGGCGATCGCGACGACCCCTGCGATCACCACCACCCACCCGAGGCGCAGCAGCAGGCGCTCCACGCGCTCCGCGCGGGCGATGCGGACCGCCGGGTCACTGCTGCCGGGGCTCACTCCTGCGTGGACGGGTCGCCGTCGCGGCCGCGGAAGTCCAGCGATGCGCTGTTGATGCAGTACCGCTGGCCGTCCGGACCGGGGCCGTCCGGGAACACGTGGCCCAGATGCGCGTCGCACGCGGCGCAGCGCGCCTCCACGCGGCGCATGCCGAACGAGCGGTCCTCGTGCTCGGTGACGGCGTCCCCGTGGACAGGGGTGACGTAGCTGGGCCACCCGGTTCCCGAGTCGAACTTGTGGGTGGAGTCGAACAGCGGTGCCTCGCAGCAGATGCACCGGTAGATGCCGTCATCGTGGTGGTCCCAGTAGATGCCGGTGAAGGCCGGTTCGGTGCCCGCCTCGCGCGTGACGTGGTACTGCATGTCGGTGAGGCGGTCCCGGTACTGGTGGTCGTCGGGGCCGGACGGACGGCTCATGGGGTCCTCCTGGGCGCGATGGGCCGGTGTACCCCCGATGATAGGGCCAGTCGGCCCACCCGCCGGTGCTACCGTCGGGTGTCGACATGAAGTCCCGTTCCCGCTTCGCCATCGCGCTCACCCTGGCCGCCGTCCTCGGCGGGTGGCTCGTATGGACGAGCATCGGTGGCAGCCTCGAGACCTACACCAGCCCGTCGGGCCTGGTGACGACGTCCAACGGCACCACGTACCGCCTGAACGGCAAGGTGGCGCCCGGCAGCCCTGCCGACGCCGCCGAGCGGGCCCAGACGGCCGAGGGTCTCCGTTTCGTGGTGGCCGACAAGGAGAAGGCGGCGGTCACCGTGCCGGTCGTCTACCGGGGCAATGTGCCGGATGCCTTCAAGGACGGCCGGGAGATCGTGGTGACCGGCCGGATGGAGAACGGGGTGTTCCAGGCCGAGCGTGGATCGCTCATCACCCTGTGCCCCTCCAAGTTCATGGAGGAGCAGGCGAAGAAGGGCAAGACCATGCCCGGTGGCGTACCCGGGGACTCCGCGGGCACGTGACCCTCGTCGGTCGCGCCGCGCTGCTGCTGGCATTCGCGGCCGCCCTGTACGCGGTCGGTGCCGCGCTGTGGTCGCGCAGGAAGGGCCGCCGGGAGTTCCTGGTATCGGCCGAGCGCGGGGTGTGGGCGGTGTTCGCCACCACAACGACGGCCGTGGGGGTGATGTGGTGGCTGCTGCTGTCGGACCGCTTCGATGTGGCCGACGTGGCGGGCTACTCCAACCGCACCCTCGGGTGGCGGTACAAGATCACGGCGCTGTGGGGCAGCCAGGCGGGGTCGCTGCTGCTCTGGATGTGGCTGTTGTCGATCGTCGCCGTGCTGGTGGTGGTGACGAACCGCCGCCGGAACCGGGACCTCATGCCGGTGGTCGTCGCCGTGCTGATGGGCGTGGCCGCGTTCTTCACCAGCGTGCTGTCGTTCGTGACCAGCCCATTCGCGACGGTCTCGCCGGTTCCGGCGGACGGCAGGGGCCTCAACCCCCTGCTGCAGAACGCCTACATGGAGAGCCACCCCCCGATGCTCTACATCGGGTACGTGGCGCTGTCGGTGCCATTCGCGTTTGCCATCGCCGCCCTGGTGACGCGGCGCCTCGACTCCACGTGGATCACCTCGGTGCGCCGCTGGACGATCCTCTCGTGGGTGTTCCTCACCATCGGCATCGTGCTGGGGTCGCGATGGGCATATGAGGAGCTCGGCTGGGGTGGATACTGGGCATGGGACCCGGTGGAGAACGCCGCGCTCATGCCGTGGCTGGTGGCAACGGCGTTCCTGCACTCGGTGATGGTCCAGGAGCGCCGGGGGATGCTGCGCATCTGGAACATGGTGCTGGTGATCCTCACGTTCACCCTGGCGCTGTTCGGCACGTTCCTCACGCGGTCCGGGATCCTCTCGTCGGTGCATGCCTTCGGCGAGAGCACGCTGGGCCCGTACTTCCTGGCCCTCATCGTGGTGATCCTGGCCGGCTCGTTCGCACTGCTCTTCTCGCGCATGTCACTGCTGCGCAGCGAGAATTCGCTGGAGAGCTACATCAGCCGCGAGGCCATCTTCCTCTACAACAACCTGCTGCTGGTGGGGCTGGCGTTCGCCGTGTTCTGGGGAACGATGTTCCCGGTGCTGTCCGAGGCGGTGCGCGGCGACAAGATCACCGTGGGGCAGGGGTTCTTCAACCAGGTGGCCGCGCCCATCGGGCTTGCGCTGCTGTTCTTCACTGGCGTGGGACCCATGATCCCCTGGCGCAAGGCGTCGCCGCGCGAACTGCGCCGCAGGTTCGGCGGCCCCCTCGTGGTCGCCGTGATCGCGGTGATCCCCGCCGTGTACCTGGCGCAGGACGGCGCCCATTGGTGGGCCGCCGCGGCGATCGTGCTGGGGGCATTCACGCTCGCGTGCATCGCGAGCGAGTTCTGGCGGGGCATCAAGGTGCGGCACCAGTTGGGGGGCACCTCATGGCCCGGTGCGCTCGGCCAGCTGTTCACGCGCAACCGGCGGCGCTACGGCGGCTACATCGTGCACGTGGGGGTTGTCTCGATCATCGTCGCCATCGCGTGCCAGGGCGCGTTCTCGAGCCAGGGCGACCTGGCGCTGCGCACCGGGCAGTCCGGCGAGGTGTCCGGGTACCGCTTCACGAATGAGGGCGGTACGCGGGCGAAGGACGACCACAAGATGAGCGTGGGCGTGACGCTGGGCGTGTCGGAGGGCGGCAACCGGTTCACCACCCTCGAGCCCGGCGTGGACGTGTTCCTGGCCCAGCAGCAGCGCTCCAGCGAGGTGGCCGTGGACTCATCGCCCCTCCGCGACGTGTACGTGGTGCTGGTGGGGCTCACGCCGGATGGCCTGGCCCGGATCAGCGTGTTCATCAATCCCATGATGATGTGGATCTGGATCGGCGGGCTGATCATGGTGCTGGGGTCCGTGGTTGCCGCGTGGCCGTCGCGGCGCCCGCGCGAGGCCGTCGTGCCCGCCCCTGCGGGGGCTGACGGCCGCGTGCGCGAGTAGCCTCGCGCCCCGATGGCCTACGTCCTTATCGCCATCCTCAGCGTGCTCGTGGTGGCCATGGTCGCGTGGCCACTGCTCGGCCGCGCGCCTGAACCATCCGTTGCGGAGCAGGGCGATGACCGCCGGGCGGTCGAGGAGGAGCTCCAGCGGTCGCTGGACGCCATCCGCGAGATCGAGATGGACCACCGCGCGGGAGCCCTGTCGGATGAGGACTTCCGCGCGCTCGACGCCGATGAGCGCGCACGGGCCGTGGCGCTGATGCGCCGGCGCGACGCCCAGGATGACGGGGCGGGGCAATGAGGCGCCGGTCCATCATGGCCGTGGGCGCCGCCATGGCGGTCGCGGTGCCGGTGCTGTCCGGATGCAGCGCGCGGGTGTCGCAGTTCATCGACATCTCGCAGGACGGCGGCGGCACATTGCTGATGGAGATGCGCCTGGACCCGGCCGCCCAGCGGGCGATCAACCTGCCGCGGCAGCTGCAGGAGGGTACGTTCGAACGCTTCCTGGACGTCCGCACCGAGCGGTGGCGGGCCCCGGGCGATTCCGGGCGGCCGTTCTCGCAGCGCACCGAGACGAATGGCACCGTGGTGATGCGGTCGGTGCGGCGCCTGAAGGCCGGCACGTCCCAGTTGGACGACCTTGACAGCGCCCTGGGGGTGCTGCGGCCCATCGAGCCGATCCTGTCGGCTACCGGCCGGTACTGGGCCGCCCCCAGCCCCGGCGACTCGCCCACCAGCACCTCCACCACGCCGGAGAGCGGCACCGCACCCGGGGGCGAGGCCCAGCAGGGCATCACGGGGCTGCCGTTGCGGGTGCCGTTGCAGTCCATGCTGGTGGACGACTTCACCCCGGCCCACCGCGACCGCGGGCGCGCTGTGGCGCCCACGTTCTCCATCGCGTCGCGCGGCGGGGTAGGGGACGTGCTGGATCCGCCGTGCAACGCCGGCAGCCGCCGGATGGACTTCACCCGCGCTGACCTGGCGCTGCAGAAGGGGCTGCAGTTCCGTTATGCGTGGGCCATGCCCGCGCGCGTCGCCCAGTACTCCGCCGATGGAACGCTGTCACGCGACCGGTATGTGGCCTCGTGGTCGATGCCGTATGGGGAGTGCCTGCGCATGGAGATCTCCTCCGCCGGCGCCGAGGACGGGCGCGTGGTGAACGGCATCATCCTGGGCGCCGCGATCCTCTTCCTGGCGCTGGTGTTCTCGCTGCGGGCGGTGTCGCGCCGCAGGCGTCGCCGGCCCGATATCGCTGAGGACGAGGGCTAGCCGGTACCCCGGATGTCCTGCAACAGATGGTTGCAGTGTCATCCGGAAACTGCGGAAAACGGAAAGTATGGCGCCCTTGCGGGGTTGACTGCGCCGTACGCGCCGCTAGGGTCGTCCGCGGCCAATGACCTCCGAGGGGCTCCGTCCGGCAGTCGGGCGGTGACCTACAGCCACGGTGGAGCCCGCTCCGCGGGCCGTGGCGGAAAGGGAGCCAGGATCATCGACCGCAGCAGCACGACCCCCCGCGCAGGGATCGCATGGCGCCGCCGGCTCGCCGGCCTCGTCGCCGTCGCGCTCCTTGGCGCGGGCGCCCCGGCGGTCGTGGCATCGCCGATGCCCGACCAGATCCCCGGTGGCGGGCAGGGCGTCGCGCCGGAGGGTTCGGGAATCGCCCCGCAGCCCGTGGCGAGCGCGCCGGCACCCGATCCCGCGGCGGCCGCCACGCCGCCGGCAGCGACCACCCCGGCAGCGACGCCCGCCGCGGTGCTCCGCTACGGCATGCGCGGGGCGGACGTGAAGCGGCTGCAGCGCGCGCTTCGCAAGGCGCGCGTTCGCGTGCCCGTGGACGGCCGGTACGGCAAGAAGACCCGCGCCGGCGTGCGCATCTTCCAGCGCCGCATGAAGGTGCGTGCCACGGGCGTGGCCGACGCCAAGGTGCTGAAGCGGCTGCGCATCAAGGTTCGCACCGTCGCCACGAGCCCCGTGGCGTTCACCGGCAGCGCCCGGTACCTGCGGGTGTTCCCGGTGGTCGGTGACTACAGCTACTCAAACGACTTCGGCGACCCGCGCGGGCAGGGCTCGCATCAGGGGAACGACATCATCGGCAAGATCGGCATGACGCTGGTGGCATGCGCCGACGGCACCATCAAGCGGCTGACGCGGTCGGAGACCGGCCTGGGCGGCATCTGGATCTGGCTCGAGGATGCCGAGGGCAATGAGTACTACTACGCGCACATGCACACGATTGCGCCTGAGCTCAGCGCCGGGTCGAAGGTGACCGCCGGCCAGGTGGTGGGCACGATGGGCATGACCGGCGACGCGCGCGGAACCGTGCCGCACCTGCACTTCGAGATCCGGCCCAACGGCGGGGGGTCCATCAACCCCTTCAACGAACTTCGCGCCGTGGACCCGCAGAGGAAGTAGCGAACCTGCAACGCCGGCGGCGGGCGGGCCTGTAGGACCGGGCCCCCCGCCGTCGAATGCGCTTCCCCGTGAGGCGGATTGCATCAACCGGCAGCGCGGCCTGCGTGCTCGCCCTGGCGGGGCTCATGCTGGTGCCCTCGGGCGCACCGGCACCCGGGGTTGTGGAGCGCAAGCAGGCGGTGGACCGCCGGCTGTACAGCGCCGAGGCCCGCCTGCGCGCGGCAATCGATCGCCAGGCCGTGCTCACGTCCGACCTCGCCACCATCAACCGGCGCCTGCGTGAGGTGCGGGGGCGTCTCGCCCCGCTGGCGGCGCGACGGGATGAGGCCGTGCGGGCGCATCGCCTGGCCCGCGGCACGCTGGTGCAGGTGAACCGCGACCTGGCGTTCCAGCGCCGGCAACTGCGCATCGCCACCAGCCGCCTGCGTGTGCAGAGGCAGGCGCTGGCCGAGCGCATTCGCGAGATCTACCGCACCGAGGACGACGACCCACTGCTCGGGTTGCTGCAGGGCGGCAGCCTGGCCGAAATCGCGGGCGCGGCATCGGGCATCGAGCGCGCCACCGACCGCGACCGCGACATGATCGATTCGGTGGCGCGGTACCGGAACCTCACGCGCACCTCGGCCGCGCGCATCGCGGTACTGCAGGAGCGTGCCGCGGCCGCCGAGGCCCGCACGGCGGGCCGTGCCGCGGCGGCCACCGCTGCGGCCCGCGACCTCGACGTGGAACAGCGGGTGCTGCGCCGCACGAAGCGCGTGCGCACCCGCATGCTGGGCGCCATCCGGGTGGACCGCGACCACATCGAGGACGACACCCGGGAATTGCGTGAGCAGTCGTTCGCGTTGGCGCGGCGCATCGCCGAGATCCAGGGCGTTCCCTACGCCGAGCCGGCTGATACCACCCCATCGGCGGCGGGCTTCACCTGGCCGACCTCCGGCCAGATCACCTCGGGGTTCGGGCCCCGCTGGGGGCGCATGCACCAGGGGCTCGACATCGCTGCGCCCACGGGGCGGCCCATCACGGCCGCGAAGTCCGGCACGGTCATCGTGGCCGGGTGGTCGGGGGGCTACGGCCAGCTGGTGGTGATCGACCACGGCGGGGGACTCGCCACCGCGTACGCGCACCAGAGCCGCATCGCGGTGAGGACCGGCGACCCCGTGACCCAGGGCGGCCTGGTGGGGTTCGTCGGCAGCACCGGCCACTCGACCGGTCCCCACCTGCACTTCGAGGTGCGGGTGAACGGCGCCGCACGCGACCCGCTGCCGTACCTCTAGGCGCGCGCGTCTACACTCCGGCGGTCCCGCGCCCGACGTCGAGAGGATCCGCGCGTTGTCACAGATGCAGCCCGTCGCCAAGACCGCCCAGTACCTGGCCGAGCCGCACGAGGTCCACCGCGTGGTCCTCCTGTACTCGGGCGGGCTCGACACCTCGGTGATGCTCAAGTGGATCCAGGACGAGTACGACGCCGAGGTGGTGGCGCTGTGCATCGACCTGGGCCAGCCCGAGGACGACTTCGCGGCCATCCTCCAGAAGGCCGTGGACCTGGGGGCCGTGGAGAGCCTGGTGGTGGACGCCCGTGAGGAGTTCGCCCGCGACTACGTGGCGCCGGCCATCAAGGCGAACGCGCGCTATCAGGGTGGCTACCCGCTGTTCACGTCGCTGGGGCGCCCGCTCATCGCGAAGCTCGCGGTGCAGGAGGCCCGCCGCCATGGCTGCGACACCATCGCGCACGGCTGCACGGGCAAGGGCAACGACCAGGTGCGCATCGAGGCCACCATCGCCACGCTCGCGCCCGAACTCAAGATCATCGCGCCGGTCCGTGAGTGGCAGATGGGCCGTGACGAGGAGATCGCGTACGCGCACGAGCACGGCATCCCCGTGAGCTCCAGCGTGGAGCGCCCGTACTCGATCGACGACAACCTGTGGGGGCGCTCCAGCGAGGGCGGGATCATCGAGGACCTGACCAAGGCGATCCCGGATGACGTCTTCCAGCTGGTCACCCCGCCCACCATGGCTCCCGACACGCCCGAGCACATCCTGATCGGCTTCCGCGGGGGGCTGCCCATCAGCCTCGACGAGGTCGAGATGCCCCTGCACGAGATCATCCCGGCAATCGCCGAGCGCGCGTGCCGCAACGGGGTGGGCATCCTGGACCACATCGAGGACCGCGTGGTCGGCCTGAAGGTGCGCGACGTGTACGAGGTGCCGGCGGCCACGGTGATCCTGGAGGCCCATCGCGAGATGGAGAAGCTGGTGTGCACCGGCCGCCAGAACGCCCTGAAGCCAAACCTCGACCTTCTGTGGGCGCAGATGGCCTACGAGGGCCTGTGGTACGAGCCGCTCATGCAGGACCTCAACGCGTTCATGGATCACGTGAACCGCAAGGTGGAGGGCACGGTGACCGTGCGCCTGTACAAGGGCTCGGCCACCGTGGTGACCCGCGACTCGCCCATCGCCCTGTATGACCGCACCCTCGCCACGTTCGACGCCGATCCCAGCTTCTCGCAGAACGCGAGCCCGGGGTTCATCGAGTTGTTCAGCCTGCAGAGCCGCATGGCCCACCAGATCGCCGAGGCCCGCGACCTGGGGTGAGGACCCCTGACATCGCGCGTCGGGGGTGGGCGGTAGGTTTCCGCCGGTGAGCAGTCCCACGCCCTTCGCCCACCTGCACGTCCACTCCGACTACTCCATCCTGGACGGGGCGTGCAAGATCCCGCGGCTGCTGGATCGCGTGGAGGAGCTGGAGCAGAGCGCCGTCGCGCTCACCGATCACGGGGTGATGAGCGGCGCGGTGGAGCTCTACCGCGAGGCGTCGAAGAGGGGCATCACGCCGATCGTGGGGCTGGAGGCGTACGTGGTGCCGGATCACCGCGCGCGGCCCGGGCGTGAACGGCGCAACCACCTCACGCTCCTGGCCGAGAGCACCGAGGGCTACTACAACCTCATCCGCATGTGCTCGGCCGGCTACCTGGAGGGCTACCACCGGCGGCCGCGCATCGACCACGACCTCATGAGCCGCCACGCCGAGGGCGTCGTCGTGCTGTCGGGGTGCCTGTCGGGCACCATCTGCTCGCGCCTGGCCGATGAGGACCTGGGCGGGGCGCGTGAGGAGCTGGACACCCTGTGCCAGATCTTCGGGCCCGAGGACGTCTACCTCGAGCTCCAGGACTCCGGGATCGCATCGCAGAAGCGGATCAATCAGCACCTGGCCACGCTGGCGGCGGAGACCGGCCGCACCATGGTGGCCACCGGCGACGTGCACTACATCTGCCACCAGGACGCCGAGAGCCATGAGGCCCTGCTGGCCATCCAGACGCGCGACGTGCTGTCGAACCCCAACCGCTTCAAGTTCGACACGCAGGAGTTCTTCATCAAGTCGGCCGACGAGATGCTGGCCGCGCTGCCGGACTTCCCCGACTCCATCCCCGCCACCATGGAGATCGCCGGCCGCTGCAGCGGCCTGGACCTGCCGCTCGGCGACATCAAGCTGCCGGTGTTCCCGGTGCCCACGGGCGAGTCGGACGACGTGTACCTGGAGCGGCTGTGCCGCGAGGGACTCGACCGGCGCTACGGCGAGGGCAACTGGCCGGCCGAGGCCGAGGACCGCCTCCGGTTTGAGCTCGACACCATCAAGGAGATGGGGTTCTCCTCGTACTTCCTGATCGTGTGGGACTACATCAAGTGGTCGCGCGACAACGGGGTGGCGGTGGGGCCGGGGCGTGGATCAGCCGCCGGGTCGCTGGTGGCCTTCTCGCTGCGCATCACCGACCTGGACCCCCTGGAGCACGGCCTCCTGTTCGAGCGCTTCCTGAACCCGGGCCGGAAGTCCATGCCCGACATCGACACCGACTTCTCGGTGGGTGGTCGCGATCGCGTGGTGGCCTACGTCACCCAGAAGTACGGCGCCGAGGCGGTGGCGCGCATCGGGACCTTCGGCAAGTTGCTGGCGCGCGCGGTGGTGCGCGACTCGGGCCGCGTGCTGGGCGTCTCCTACGGCCAGGTGGACCGCATCGCGAAGCTGGTGCCCGACAAGCTGGGCATCAAGCTGGACGAGGCCGCCGCACCCGGCGGCGAGCTCGCGGCCGCAATGGAGACCGATGAGGCGGCGCGCCGCATCGTGGAGGTGGCGCGTCCGCTGGAGGGGCTGGTGCGCAACGAGGGCGTGCACGCCGCCGGCGTCGTCATCGCGCCGGGTGCGGTGACCGACTACCTACCGGTGCGGGTGGACGACCAGGGGGCCGTGGTCACCCAGGTCCCGGACCACGACGTCGAGGCGCTCGGCCTGCTGAAGATGGACTTCCTGGGCCTGCGCAACCTGGACATCATCCAGGACGCCCTGCGGCTGGTGCGCGACACCACGGGCGAGGACCTCGACATCGAGGCCATCCCCATGGACGACGCGCCCACCTACCGCATGCTGGCCCGCGGCGATGCGCTGGGGGTGTTCCAGTTCGAGTCGTCGGGCATGCGCGACGCCCTCCGCGAGGTGCGCCCCACGGAGTTCGCCGACCTGGTCGCGCTGGTGGCGCTCTACCGCCCGGGCCCCATGGCGTTCATCCCCACCTACGCGCGCAACAAGCGCGACCCCAGCCGCATCCGGTTCGCCGACCCCCGGCTGGAGCCCATCACGGGCCCCACGTACTCGGTGGCGGTGTACCAGGAGCAGCTCATGCAGATCTCCCGTGCGCTCGCGGGGTTCTCGCCCGCCCGCGCGGACGACCTGCGCAAGGCGGTGGGGAAGAAGGACAAGGAGCTGATGGCGTCCCTGCGCGACGAGTTCGTGCAGGGGTGCATTGATTCCGGCACCGATCCGGACGTGGCCGACGACCTGTGGGGCCTGTGCGAGGCCGCAGGGGATTACTCGTTCAACAAGTCGCATGCCGCCTGCTACGCGCTGCTGGCGTACCGCACTGCGTACCTCAAGGCCAATCACCCCGCCGAGTACATGGCGGCGGTGCTGACGTCGGTCATGGACACCAAGGACCGTGTGCCCTTCTACGTGGCCGCGTGCACCGACATGGGCATGGAGGTGCTTCCGCCCGACGTCAACCAGTCCGAGTCCGGGTTCGCCGTCACGGGCGAGCGCGAGATCCGCTTCGGGCTGACCGCCGTGAAGGGGGTGGGCGAGAACGCCGTCCATGCTCTGGTCGACCAGCGCACCTCCGACGGCCCCTACACCTCCATCTGGGACTTCTGCCGACGCGTCGACCCGGCCCAGTTGAACAAGCGCGCCCTCGAGAGCCTGATCCGCGGCGGCGCGCTGGACTGCACCGGCGCGAGCCGCGCCGGCATGCTGGATGCCCTGCCCGCCGCCATGGCCCAGGCCGCCAAGCGCCGCAACGACCAGGCCGCGGGGCAGGAGTCGCTGTTCGGCCTGCTGGAGGACGCCGGCGCGGGGTCGTTGGACGCAGATCTGCCCATCACGATGCCCGAGATGGACAAGGACGACCTGCTGGCGGGTGAGAAGGAGGCCATTGGCCTCTATGTGTCCAGCCACCCCCTGGCCGACTGCCGGCGGCAGCTGAGGCGCCTGACCACGATGACCATCGGCGAGGTCGGTACGTGCGCCGATGGGCAGTCAGTCACCCTGGGCGGAATCGTGGGTGCGGTGAAGAACATCACCACCAAGCGCGGCGAGCCCATGGCATTCGTGCGCCTCGACGACCTCGAGGGGCAGATCGAGGTGGTGGTGGTGCCGCAGGTCCTCGCCGCCGCGCGGGAGATCCTCGCCGAGGACTCCCTGGTGCTCATCACGGGGCGCATCGACCAGAAGGGCGAGGGCGAGACCAAGCTGGTGGCCCAGGCCGTGGAGCCCTTCCAGCCCGACCCGGCCGACGAGGAGGACCGCCTGCTGCTGGAGGTGGATGCCTCGCGTTTCGCGCAGGCCGACATGGGGCTGCTGAAGAAGCTGTTCAGCGATCACCCCGGGGAGGCCTGCGTGATCGTGGCCCTGCGCACGCCGGAGGGGGAGACCCGCATGCGCCTGGGCCGCGAGTACCAGGTGGACCCGGCTGACCGCGGGCTGCTGGCCTCGCTCAAGTCGATGTTCGGCGAGCGCGCCGTGGCTTGATCGCCCGGGTGGCGCGCGCTTCACTGGGGCCGTGAGCAATCCTCCCCATCACGGATCGTGCCGCGCCTGCCCCGTGCGGTGCGAGCGTGTGGTGTACCCGGCGCACTGCGTGGCCACTGAGTGCCCGCGCATGTATGCGCACGACGCCGATGGCGTGCGGTGGATCGGCTGCATTGACGGCGTGTTCACTGCCGAGGTCGACCTGCGTCGGCTGCAGGAGCAGGAGGCGGCGCACCCGGGGTTCGGAGCGCTGCGCGCCGAGGGCGCGCCGGGCGCCCGCTGCAAGGCCGCCGTTGACATGACGTTTCCTCACCGCGACGACGGGCAGTGCACCGAGAAGGCATTCCGCACCGCGCACCCGCGGGCGGCGGACGGGCGCGAACCGGTCACCACGCGCAGGGCACTGCCGGGCTCCTAGCGCGGTGCCATGTGCCCGAGGCGGCGCATGGTGGTGAGCGCCTCATCCATCAACTCGTCCATCACCTGCCCCGCCGGCCGGTCGGGCCCCGCGAGTGACGCTGCCTGGCCTGCCCAGAGCGCCATGTGCTCGGGATCGTCGGCGGCCATCGCCGCCCGGCGTATGTCGGCTGTCGCGGCGTTCTGGCGTGGCCACCCCAATGCCCCGGGAACGTCGAGCGCGCGCGTGACCGAGTTGGGCAGTCCGCGGGCCGGCCGGCCCGACAGCGATCGGGTGATGATCGTCTCATCATCGCTCGCGTCGCGCAGGCGCTCGCGCCAGCCCCTGGGCACGCCCGCCTCGTTGGTCACGAGGAATGCCGTGCCCATTTGCACGCCGGAGGCACCGAGGGCCAGCGCAGCCGCGACCCCGCTCCCATCCATGATGCCCCCCGCGGCGACCACCGGTACCTCCACGGCGCCCACCACCTGCCGCACGAGCGCCAGCGTCCCGACGAGCGGCACCGGCGCATCCGCCGGCACCTCGATGTTCGAACGGTGGCCACCGGCCTCGGCGCCCTGCGCCACCACCGCATCTGCCCCGGACTCCACCATGCGCACCGCATCCCCGACGGTGCTGGCCATGGCGATCAGCATCGCGCCCGCGGCGTGCGCGATTCCCTCGATGGGCGAGGGGTCACCCAGGCCCGTCGCCACCACCGATGCCCCGGCGGCAAGGCCGGCCTCCACCAACTCCCGCGGGGACGCCGGTTCGGGTGCCGGGGGCGGTGGATGGGGAAGGCCCATCTGCCCGCGCAGCCCGGAGAGCACGGCGTCCATGCGCGCGGGGTCGGCGCCGCCCCTGGGCACCTCCGGCGAGATCAGTACGTTCACCCCGACGGGTGCGCCACCCGACATGTCCACCGCGGCTCGCACGACGGCCTCGACGGCATCCGGCTGCATCCCGGCAACGCCGAAGACACCGAGGCCGCCCGCCCGTGACACTGCGGCGACCAATTCCGGGGTCGTCGGCCCGCCGGCCATCCCGGCCAGGAGAACCGGCCGATCGATGCCCAGCAGCCGTGTGAGCGGCGTGGCGATGCCAGTCATGGCGACAGGCTGTCAGAGGCGCTGCGCGCATGTCGCATGGCCCCGGGTGATGCGGGCACCGGATCCTCCCCCAGGGCCACCTTGCGGGCGATCCACCCGGCCAGCCGCCGCCGCTGGTCGTCGTCCAACCAGTTTTCCGCCACGTGCCGCAGTCGCGCCAGGTTGTCGTCGCCCCTTGCCAGCGCCTTGCTGCGGCCGGTGCGAAGCGCGATCCATCCGATCAGGCGATCGGCCTGGTCCTCGCTCATCGTGAGCGCGGCCACGCGGATGATGTCCTCCACCGGATCTCCCATGCGCGTGGGACCATAGCGAACGTATGTTCGTCACAGCGCGGCATGACGGCTCTACGCGGCGGGCTGCCTCCGCAGGCCGGCAATCCAGTTGGCCACCGACTGCATCCACCCGGCGCACGCCGCGTACTCGATCAGCGCGAACCACACGGCGACCGCCACCAGGGCCAGGATCCACGTGGCCAGGCCGATGGACGACATCGCGATCAGCACGATTGCCGCGATGATCAGCCCGCCGATCTCCAGGTGACGCCGGTAGGTGCGCGCGAACTCCGTGACGCGCCCGGCGTCCGATGCCGTGCCCGTCCGCAGATCGTGCCACCGCGCGGCGATCCATCCCCGTGCATGGCGCGCCGGCTTGTCGGGGCCCAGCAGCCACAGGCCGCCGCCGATCAGCGCGGCGAAGAACGACACCCAGAGGGTCTGCGAGATCAGGTCCTTCGTTGCCGAGCCCAGGATGGCGTCCACCACGTCCTGCGTGGCGGGGTCGCTCACGAGGCCCGAGATCACGCCGCGGGCGATCCGGATGGTGATGGTGGTGATGATGACGGCCACCACGATGGCGATCATCGCCCGGAACGCCGCGCCGCGGCGGTCGCGTGCCGTGATGATGCCCGCGATCAGCAGCACCGCGAACAGCAGCGGCAGCACCCATGCCAGCGTCCAGATGATGGAGATGGCGTCCTGGATGGTCACCACGTAGTCACCCTGCACCAGCGTGATGGTGCGATCCACCCCCTCGCGCGGCGGCGGCAGGTAGGCCGCGAAGTCACCGAGCGCGGCCTCCACCTGCGACCGGGCCTTCTGCGCGATGGACGTGGTGTCCAGCACGATGGCATCACCCTCGAACTGGAAGATGCCGGGCTCGTTGCGCACCAGCGCCACGATCTCCTCGCTCAGGCGCGAGGTGATGGCCTCGCTGATGTCCTGCCCGGCACGGGAGTCGAGGAAGGCATTCACGGCGTTGCCCACCTGGGACCGGACGGCGGTGCTGATGCCGGTGGCCAGCAGGGCCCTCTGCGTGTCGTTCACCGGAAGCCGCGACACCGCCTGCTCGGCCAGCTGGTTCGCGCGGTCCTGCGGCAGCAGGTCGTCCTCCACGTACTGCACGACCTTCTCGCGCAGCAGCGTGCGGCCCTCCACCTGCAGCGCCGAGGCCACGTAGCCGTCGGGCTGGAACGCCGACACCCGCATCCACACGAACAGGCTGCCCAGCACCAGGCACAGGATCGACAGCGTGAGCAGGACGAACGCGAGGAACCCCCGCCATCGCTGGGCCTTCTGCAGCGGGGTCTCGGGGTTCACGGTGGCGGCATCCGGGGCGATGCCGGCACTCTACCCGTGCCGGCGGATCACCCCATGAGACGCCGTTGCACGCCGGAACGTCCGCAGGGGCATGGGTCCGGGGGCCGCGCTACGGTGTGCTCCAA
>JAUROO010000138.1 GCA_030829765.1 Miltoncostaeales bacterium
CAACGGCCGCCACGGCAAGCCGGTCAAGGACCGCGACCGTCAGCTCAAGTCCATCTCGGACATGCTGAAGGGCAAGCACGGTCGTTTCCGCCAGAACCTCCTCGGCAAGCGCGTTGACTACTCGGGCCGCTCGGTCATCGTGGCCGGCCCCGAGCTGCGCCTGTACCAGTGCGGCCTGCCCAAGCTGATGGCGCTCGAGCTGTTCAAGCCGTTCATCATGAGCCGCCTCGTCGAGCGCAAGCAGGTGCAGAACATCAAGTCGGCCAAGAAGATGGTCGACTCGATGATCCCCGAGGTGTGGGACGTGCTCGAGGAGGTCATCGCCGAGCACCCGGTGCTGCTGAACCGCGCGCCAACGCTGCACCGCCTGGGCATCCAGGCCTTCGAGCCGGTGCTGGTGGAGGGCAAGGCCATCCAGCTGCACCCGCTGGTGTGCACCGCCTTCAACGCCGACTTCGACGGCGACCAGATGGCCGTGCACCTCCCGCTGTCGGTGGAGGCGCAGTCCGAGGCGCGCATCCTCATGCTGTCGGCCAACAACATCCTGTCGCCGGCACATGGTCGGCCCATCGCCGTGCCCAGCCAGGACATGATCCTGGGCCTCTACTACCTGACCTACTGCCCCACCGTCTACGTGCGCGAGAAGGGCGAGTCGGGCAACGGCCGCGCCATCGAGACCATCGACCTGTGGGACTCCGAGGACCGGACCTACGTGATCCCCAAGGGCCACGAGGCCCGCATCGAGGGCGTCACCGACTGGGTGGCGAACCCCTTCAAGGAGGCACCGCAGGCGCCGCCGCGTGCATTCCGCGGCGACGACGAGCTGCTCGGCGCGCTCGACCACGGCATCGTGGGGCTGCAGGACCTGGTGGAGATCCGCCAGAACCCGGAGCACGCCGCCGGCCGCCTGGTCACCACGGCGGGCCGTGTGCTGTTCAACCACGAACTGCGGGTGCAACTGGATGAGCTCCTCGCCCACGTGGCGGAGCCGCACCCCTACCCGTGGCAGAACCGCGTGTTCACCAAGCGCGAGCTCGGGGAGTTCATCGAGGAGCTCGTGGACCTGTACGGCGCCACCGCGGTGTCGATGCTGCTCGACACCTTCAAGGCGCTCGGTTTCCGCTACGCGAGCCAGTCGGGCATCACGATCTCCAAGAACGACGTGGTGATCCCGCCCGAGAAGCCCGAGATCCTCGCCAAGTACGACGCCGAGGTGCAGAGGTTCGAGGACTTCTTCGCCGAGGGCCTCATGACGGCCGAGGAGCGGCACGAGCGCGTGGTGAACCTGTGGGATGACGCCACCGATGAGGTGGCCGATGCCATGCAGGCGCACCTGTTCCGCCTGAACCCCATCTTCATGATGGCCGACTCGGGCGCGCGCGGGTCGTTCAAGCAGATCCGCCAGCTCGCGGGCATGCGCGGCTGCATGGCCAACCCGAAGGGCGAGATCATCGAGCGCCCGATCAAGAGCAACTTCATGGAGGGGCTCTCGGTCCTCGAGTACTTCATCTCCACCCACGGCGCGCGCAAGGGCCTGGCCGACACCGCCCTGAAGACGGCCGACTCCGGGTACCTGACCCGCCGCCTCGTGGACGTGTCGCAGGACGTCATCGTGCGCGAGCGCGACTGCGGCACGACCGAGGGCATCGAGGCCGTCCTGGTCCGCGACGGGCAGACCAATCCGTCGCTGCTCGGCCGCGTGGTGATCGGGCCGGTGGTGGATGCATCCACCGGCGAGGTCATCGCCGAACTCCGCGGCGACGCCCCGGACGAGGGTGACGACGCGGCCGTGGACGCCTTCCGCTCGGTCGAGATCGAAAGCGCGCTCATGCAGCAGTTGACCGACCTCGGCACGCGGCACCCCACGGCGTCGATCACGGTGCGTTCGCCGCTCAAGTGCCGAAGCGCCGTGGGCGTGTGCACGCACTGCTACGGGCGCAACCTCGCGTCGGGCGAGATGTGCGAGCCCGGCGACGCGGTGGGAATCATCGCCGCGCAGTCGATCGGCGAGCCCGGCACGCAGCTGACCATGCGCACCTTCCACACCGGTGGCGTCGCCGGCGCGGACATCACGCAGGGTCTCCCGCGAATCGTCGAGCTCTTCGAGGCCCGCAAGCCGAAGGCCCTTGCCCACGTGGCGGCGCACGACGGCTGGATCCACATCGACGATGACGAGTCGCGTCCCGGCGGGGCGATCATCTCGCTGGAGTCGCCGGTGAGCATCGAGGTGGGCCGGAAGAAGGAGCCGGTCCGTGCGGCCGTCACCTACCAGGTGCTGAAGCGCACGCAGATCCGCCGCGACCTGAAGGATGGCGCGTGGGTGGAGGCCGGTGACCTGCTCACCGATGGTTCGGCCTTCCCCAGCGACGTCCTCGAGGCGCAGGCGGGCATTGACCTGGGCATCACGGGGACCGTGGCCTCGGTCACGGCGGGCCGCGCCGACAAGGGCGCCCGTACCTACAAGGTCGAGGTGAGCGGCGAGGACGGCGTGCAGGTGCGTCACCTGCGGGTGCCGGCCGATCGCCCGGCGCCGCCGTTGCACGAGGGCATGCCGGTGCGCGAGGACGTGTACGTGACGGGCCCCGGGTGGGGCGCGGGCGACCGTGCCACCAAGACCGAGGCCTACCTCGTGGCGCAGGTGCAGGACGTGTACCGGTCGCAGGGCGTGGAGATCAACGACAAGCACATCGAGGTCATCGTCCGGCAGATGCTCCGCAAGGTGCGCATTGAGGACCCGGGCGACACGCACTTCCTGCCCGGCCAGCTGGTGGACAAGCCAGTGCTCTTCCGCGAGAACCAGCGCGTGCGCCTGGCCGCCGCGGAGAAGCTGCAGCGGAGCCGG
Organism: Miltoncostaeales bacterium; assembly: GCA_030829765.1. Taxonomy (GTDB): domain Bacteria; phylum Actinomycetota; class Thermoleophilia; order Miltoncostaeales; family Miltoncostaeaceae; genus SYFI01. Next base: position 2,843 of record JAUROO010000138.1, read on the forward strand.
AAGAAGGTGAAGCGCACGCCGGAGGAGGTCGAGGAGCTGCTGGACTCGGCCATGGCCCGCTACGTGCCCCTCATCCTCGGCATCACCAAGGCATCGCTGGCCACCGAGTCGTTCCTCTCGGCGGCATCGTTCCAGGAGACCACGAAGGTGCTCACCGACGCCGCTCTCGAGGGCAAGGTGGACCACCTGCGCGGGCTCAAGGAGAACGTGATCATCGGCAAGCTCATCCCCGCCGCTACTGGCCTGCGCCGCTACCGGCAGCTGGAGATCGAGCCGGTGCGGCGTGCGCCCGCCCTGCTGGAGTTCGACCTCGACGAGCCGTTCTCGCTCGTGGATGAGGAGGGTGACGACCTGGTCGGCCTCGTCGATGCGAGCGGTACGTACTCGTTCGAGCCGGAGCCCGAGCCCGCCCCTGAGGCGGCCGAGGACGGCGCCGCCGAGTAGCGCCGAGCGCGCCCAAGGGGACGCCACCGGGGCCTATGCCCGGGTGGCGTCCCCCTTGGGCCGCTGCCAGAACCACATCGGAAGGCGTCGGTCCTCCGGGTACCGCGCCTCCGCGCGCGATGCCTTCCCCTGTCGGTAGAGGCGCCGTGCCCACAGCGAGTTGGGCCGGGCGAGCCGCACCGCACCGATGAATGCGAGCGGCCAGAAGAGGATGCCGATGGCCGCGAAGATCCACTTCCCCTTCAGGAAGCAGGTCAACGCGAACACGGCCGACAGCACGTGCCAGATGCCAATCACCCAGCTGCCGGTGATGTTGGCGTCGCTCCAGACGTCCGCCCAGAACGGGATGCCGAGGGCGATGAGCGCCAGCACCACCGCCAGCACGATCACTGCGTCAACGGACCGGCGGCCCTCATGCGACCAGTAGACGTCGCGCAGCGTCAGCCACAGGGCGAACTCATCCAGCGTGAGCGCCGCGCCGATGCCGAAGAGGGTCGGCACGATGAGCGCGGCGGGGCCATCCGGCTGCCAGTCGATGGCGATGCCGACGACGCCGCTGATGAGCAGCAGGAAGATGCCCGGGACGAGGTGGTGGATGTGCGTGCTGCCGACCGACACATCACCGAACGGGCCCTTGCCGGCCTTGATGAGGTGGGTGATGGTGCGCGTGATCAGGAACGTCACGAGGAACGCGATCAGCGTCATCTGCACGGTGCCGATGCCGGTCTGCCGGATGCGCTCCTGGAACGCGTCCGCCACGGGGAACGCCTCGGCCCATACGCTGGCCAGCGGGAGGAGGGGAAGGCCCGTCATCGGGCTGAGCCTAGCGGCCTGCGGCCCTAGCCCGGGAACCGCACATGCAGGTGGTCATCATGGTTCGGCCACCTCACCACCACGCCCGCCGGCCCGCGCAGGTCGAGCGAGTGCCCGATCAGGATGAGCGATGCGCCGCGTGCGACGAGGCGGTCCACCACGGCCTGCGTCAGTGCCCGGTCGTAGTTCGATGGGTTGGCGGGGCCGCGCGCGCGGTCGCGGCGCGGAAGGCGGATGTCCACGTCGAGGCCGTTCTGGTGGGACGCGTGGCCATCGATGCGGCCACCATCGGGGCCCGAGAGGTCGCCGATGCCCAGGGGACCGGCACCCGGGCGCGTGCGCGACCACCACTCGCCGAGGTCCACCATCTCCCTCACCAGGCGGGCGGTGCCCCACCGGGTTGCGAGCCCGCCGGGCTCGCGTTGGGTGCGCGGGTCATAGGTGTAGTACCCGGCACCGGATGCGGGCAGGCGCACGCCGTTGCGCAGGCGCCCCCCATTGGGCGAGCCACCGGGCTCGCTCTCCCGCCAATCGATGATGGCTCCGCCGTCCTCGCCCGTCACGCGCACGGTGCCCGGCACGAGGACCGGCTCGCGCGGGACGGTCATGGTGACGGGGGTGGCCACCACGCCACCGGCCTCCGGTTCGTCACCGGGCAGGGCGGCGGCCAGGGGCACCGAGCATGCGAGAAGGCCCAGCAGGCCGAGCCAGGCCGCGCGCCCGCGCGCGCCGTGGCGTGCCTCGCGGCGGTGACCGCAGGCGGTGCAGGGGCAGGGGGCGTTGAGCAGGCGTCGTGGCATGGGCGCGGCACGCTAGGCGGCACGCGGTGAGGGGTGGGAAATGCCCGTTTCGGGCTTGCGGCGTCGACGCGTGCGTGCGGTCTCCTTCCCCCGGCCGGACTGTCCTACGATCGGACGTGTGATGTCGCGAATCGCCCGCCCGGTGGTGCTGGTGCCCCTCGTCATCGTGCTCGTGCTGATCGGCGTGGGCGCATGGTGGTGGACACGCGCGGGGCTGAGCACGGGCGTGTCGGCCGAGCAGGCGTCGCGTGAGTACGGGGGCGCCCCGGCGCGGGCCGTGGCCGGCGCGCCGCAGGGCGGCACATGGACCTACCGCGCCCGTGGCGATGAGACGGTGGGCCTCGGGCCGATCGAGGTGGACCGCCCGCTGCCGGCCGAGGCGCAGGTGGTCGTCCGCTCCGCGCCCGGCGGGTACTGGCGCACGCTGGTTCTGAGCGAGGAGCACGTGGAGGCGTCGCGGTTCCGTGTGCGCACGCGCGGGGCCTTCCTGGAGGAGCGCATCACCACGGTGAAGGTGGCCGGCGTGGGCCGCGACGATCGCCAGGTGCTGGTGCCGCCCCCCCTTGCCTGGCCGCGGCGCATCGCGGTGGGGGATGCCTGGCGCGAGCGCTACGTGATGGACGAGGTGCGCGTGGACACCCGCGTGCGGGTGCTCCGGCGCACGTCCATCGAGGTCGCGGGCCGTCGGATCCCGGTGCTCCTGGTGGACCGGCGCGGCGCGGTGAGCGGCCCGCTCGAGGGCTTCCGGGACGACCGCATGTGGTGGTCACCGTCCATGCAGATGCCGGTGCGGTGGGTGCTCAGGACGAAGCTCGATGGCTTCGCGTCCATCCGCACCGATGTCGACCTGGTGATGACCGGCGTGGAGCCCACGGCATGAGCGGCCCCGTCGCGGGCGATCGCGCGCCGCTGCCGGTGCTGCTGCTGGTCATCGCCGCGGGCGTGCTCGCGTTCACCACCGACCAGCCGCTCGTGCTCGGGGCGATTGCGGTGGGTGCGCTGGTGCTGCTGCGCCTCGCGCCGGGAAGCCCCGGCCGCTTCGTGTTGGTGGGTGCCCTGGCATCCGCAGTTGCCGTGCTGGTGCTGACGCCCCTGGTGACCGATCAGGGGGACCTCGTGCTGTTCAGCCTGCCGGTGCCGCCGCCGCTCAGCGGCGACATCACCGCCGAGGCGCTCGCGGCCGGTGCCGCCGCCGCGGCGCGGGTGCTCGCCACCATCGCCCTGGTGGCGGCGCTCTTCGCGTGGGCCGATCCCGATCGCATGCTGGCCGGCTTGTCACGCGTGGCGCCGCGCTCGGCCCTGGTGTCCGCGCTGGCCGCCCGCCTGGTCCCGACCATGCGCCGCGATGCCCGCGCCATCGCCGAGACCGCCCGGCTCCGGGGCGTTGCCCTCACGAGCGGCCCGCGCATCCGCCGTGCCCGCGCCGCCGCACCGCTCGCACTGCCCCTCGTGGGATCCGCACTCGAGCGCGGCCTGGACGTGGCCGAGGCGATGGCCGCGCGGGGCTACGGCGAAGGCCCGCGCACGCGGCTGCCCGAGCGCCCGGCCGATTCCGGTGAGCGCGCTGCGCTGGTGATCGGGGTCGTGCTGTCGGTCGTGGTCGCGTGGGCGATCGCGGCCGGTATCACCGGCTTCACCTTCTATCCCGCGCTCGGCCCCATTGTGACCCCCGGTGCCGTGGGGCTCGCGACCGCGGCGTTCCTCGCCCTTGCCGTGGCCGGGCTGGCGCTCGCGTACGGCCGGACCGGTGTTGGCCCGCCCGATTCCCCGTGATACGGTCCCGGACCGCTCGCCCGCGAGGGCGAACCGCTATCTCACGTTCATCACCCGGAAGAGGCTCGTGCCGACGATCAACCAGATGGTCCGAAAGGGCCGCAAGCCCAAGCCGACCAAGAACGCCACGCCCGCGCTGCGTGGCGCGCCGCAGAAGCGCGGGGTCTGCACGAGGGTTTACACCACCACCCCGAAGAAGCCGAACTCGGCGCTGCGCAAGGTGGCGCGTGTGCGGCTGACCAACGGGATGGAGGTCACGAGCTACATCCCCGGCGAGGGCCACAACCTGCAGGAGCACTCCGTCGTGCTGGTTCGTGGTGGCCGCGTGAAGGACCTGCCGGGTGTCCGGTACAAGGTCATCCGCGCCGCCCTCGATACCGCCGGCGTGTCCGACCGCAAGCAGGCGCGCTCCAAGTACGGCGCCAAGACCCCGAAGTAGGCACATGCCCCGCCGCGCAGCAATCACCCGTCGTCCGCTCAACCCGGACCCCGTCTACGACAACGTCGTCGTGACGCAGCTCATCAACAAGGTCCTCCTCGACGGCAAGAAGTCGGTCGCCGAGCGCACCGTGTACGACGCCCTCGAGCGCATTCGCGATCGCACGGGCCGCGACCCGGTGCAGGTGATGGAGGAGGCCATCCGCAACGTCACGCCCGTGCTCGAGGTGAAGAGCCGGCGCGTGGGTGGCGCCACCTATCAGGTGCCGATCGAGGTGCCCGCCCGGCGCGGTCGTACCCTTGCCATCCGGTGGATCGTCCTGTTCTCGCGCCAGCGCCGCGAGAAGCAGATGAGCGAGCGCATCGCGAACGAGCTGCTGGACGCACTCGGCTCGCAGGGCGGCGCGTTCAAGCGCAAGGACGACCTCTACCGCATGGCCCAGGCCAACAAGGCCTTCGCCCACTACCGCTGGTAGCCCCGTTCCCCGTCCGGTCCGGGCGGGTTTTCGGCTTGCATTCAGGAAGAGACGCCACGGGCGCGACTGCACCCGTGCCACACCGCGACGGACAGGTGAGATTCAGTGTCTGAGAAGAAGGTCCCGCTCAAGGACACCCGCAACATCGGGATCATGGCCCACATCGATGCGGGCAAGACGACCACGACCGAGCGCATCCTCTATTACACCGGCCGTACGCACCGGATCGGCGAGGTGCACGAGGGCGCCGCCACGATGGACTGGATGG
>JAUROO010000139.1 GCA_030829765.1 Miltoncostaeales bacterium
CGCTCGCTCTCGTTGTCGAGCGCGGAGGTGGCCTCGTCCAAGAGCAAGATGCGCGGTTTGCCGATGATCGCCCGCGCGATGGCGATCCTCTGCTTCTGCCCGCCGCTCACGAGGCCGCCGCCGACGCCCACCTCCGAGTCGTACCCGTCCGGCATCGCGGAGATGAATCCGTGCGCGTTGGCGATTTTCGCCGCGTCCACCACCTCCTCCCGGGTCGCCGCCGCGCCGCCTTTCCCCGCGGCGATGTTCTCGTGCACGCTCCCGCTGAACAGCGTCGGCTCCTGCTCGACGATGCCGATCTGCGTCCTGAGCCACATCGGGTCGAGGTCGCGCAGGTCCACGCCGTCCACGGCCCGACGCTCGCCGTAGGCATGCACCAGCCCGCGCGCGCTGATCACGGGGTCAGGCGAGGCCCACCTCGGCGATCACGCCCGCCAGGAACACCAGCGACATCACGCCGTTGGCCGTGCCGAAGGCCGCCTGGATCCGCGCGTCGTCGCCCGGGCGCACCGTCAGGTGCTCCCACGCCAGCACCACCCCGCATGCGGCCACGCCCACGTAGTAGGGCCACGTGACCGACGCCGCCACGCCCGCGAGCGCGAGCAGCACGATGGTCACACCGTGCAGCCCGGCCGCGATCCCGAGGGCCCGCCGCTCGCCGAAGCGGGCGGGGGCTGACCGGATGCCGGCATCGCGGTCGTGCCGCACGTCCAGCAGGGCGTAGATGATGTCGAAGCCCGCGATCCAGCAGGCCACCCCTGCCCACAGCAGCACGGGCGCCACGGCGAACTCGCCGGTCACCGCGATCCAGCCGCCAATCGGCGCGATGCCGATGGCGAGGCCCAGCACGAGGTGGCACGCCCAGGTGAAGCGCTTGGTGTACGGGTACAGCACGAACAGGGCGACGGGCACCGGCCACAGCCACCAGGTGACCTCAGGCAACTGGCTCACTGCGCCGAGCAGCGCCCCGAGGCTGAGCAGCGCGAACACACGCACCTGGGTGACCGAAAGGCGCCCGCTGGGAAGGTGACGGCCCGCGGTGCGCGGGTTCGCGGCGTCCAGCCGGCGGTCGATGAGCCGGTTCAGCGCCATCGCCAGGGAGCGGGCGCCCACCATGGCCAGCAGGATCCAGCCCAGCACCGACCAGGGCGGCAGGGCGTTCCGTGCCATCAGCGCACCCGCGACGGCGAAGGGCAGGGCGAAGATGGTGTGCGAGAAGCGCACCATCCCGAGCATCGCCGGGACGACCGCCAGCCCCGACGCGGGGCGGGCTGCAGGCGAATGGCTGCTCACGGAGCCGATCTTAGGCCCCGGTGGGTGCCCCGGCGGGTCCGTAGCGCGGCACGCCGCCGGTGACGGCGGCCCAGAACTGGTCGCCGAAGTCGAAATGCCACCACTCCTCCACGTAGGCCGTGAGGCCCTGGGCCGTGAGTGCGTGGAACAGGAGCCGCCGGTGGGAACGTGCGGGCAGGTCGATGTCCTCGAGCGCCGCGGCGCCGGCCTCGGGCACGAAGGCATCGAACCCGGTGCCCAGATCGAGTTCCGTCCCGTCGGCCCGCGCCAGCGTGAGGTCCACGGCGCCGCCGGTCAGGTGAGGCGGCGGCGCATGGTGCCCGGGGTCGGGAGGGGTCACGTATGGCCGCGCCACCTGCTCCAGTTCCGGCCGCTCCATGTGCGGGTACTGGGCGGCCAGATCCTGCACGTAGGCCTCGAACAGCGCGGACTGCGTCTCGATGGAGCGCCAGCCGTCCCACACCAGCAGCACCAGATCACCCGGCAGGGATTCCGCGGCGCGCACGATCCGCTCGGCCAGGCCCTCACGCAGCCAGCAGCCCGGCAGCGCCCCCGGCAGGCCCATGGCGAAGTAGCGCGGATCCTCCATGACCCGGGGGCCCAGCCCCACCACCGGCACCAGTGGCTCGTCCACCGGCGTGATGGGGATGTCGCGCCAGCCGGCCGGCTGCAGCAGCCGAGGCATCGGGGTGTCCATGCGGGGATCCGCGTACCTCATCCAAGCCCCCATTCGGAGGCCTGTACGCGGGGTCCCGGGTCCTCTCCCGCGAGCACCGCCAGCACGGGGGCCACGCGGTCGGCAGGCGGGGGCACCGTGGCGGGGTCCTCCTCGGGGTGGGCCTCCGCCCGCATCTGCGTGCGCACCGGCCCGGGGTTCACCGCCACCACGCGAATGCCGCGGTCAGCCCACTCCTCGCGCAGCATCAGGCCCACCGACTCCAGGCCGGCCTTGGCGATCGCATACGCGCCGTAGCCGGGGCGCCCCGCGGCGCCCGTGGTCACCAGCACCACGCCCGCGCGGTCGGCGATGGCCGGCGCCAGGCGCTGCAGCAGCCGCACCTGGCCGGTCAGGTCCACGGTGACGGCCTCCCAGGTGGCATCCACGTCGGCGTCAGCCAGCGGGCCGAGCGGCCCCAGCACCCCGGCGTTCATCACCACTCCCTCCAGCCGCGGCACGGCGGCCCTCACCTGTGCGGCGGCGGCGTCCACCGATTCCGGTGAGGCGAGATCCATCTCCACCTCATCGCACATGGCGCCGGCGTCCCTGCACGCCGAGGCCACCGCGGCCAGCCGTCCACCACGGGTAGCGGTGAGCAGCACATGTGCACCGCAACGGGCGAGCTCGCGTGCGATCGCCGCCCCGTATCCCCGCGACGCACCCGTCACCAGCACGCGCGACCCGGAAAGGTCCGCGGCCGCCGGGGTCATCAGGGGACCTCGGCGCCTCCGTCGGCGGGCGTCGCGGGGCCGTCACCGGGCGCCGGCGGGGTGCCCTTCACCGCGGGGCTGATCTCGCGCACATCGCTGTCGGGCTGCGTGCCGGCGAACTTCGCGACGTAGGCCGAGACGTCGATGGCGTCCTGTCCGGTCACGAGGTTCTGCGGCATGGCCACCGGGTACGAGCCCGGCTTGTCCGGCTGCGGGGAGATCTTGATCCAGCGCCTCACGACGCCGAAGAACTGGGTCTCCTCGAAGCCCTGGTTGCGCGGGTAGCGGAAGGCGTCATCCAGGTTGGGTCCGCTGATGCCCTTGGTGCCCGCCTCCACCATGGTGTGGCAGCCGCCGCAGTTCTGCACGAAGAGCGTGCGGCCCGCGTCGGTGTTGGCCGACGCCAGGGAGTTCTCGGCGTCACCGCAGCCGGAGAGCACCAGGGCGCCGCCGGCAAGGGCGATCGCGACGGATGAGGCCAGGAGTCGTGAGCGCAACGGGATCCCTAGACGAGGTAGACGAGGATGAACAGCAGCACCCACACGATGTCGACGAAGTGCCAGTAGTACGAACCGGCGGTCAACGGCGTGTGGTACGTGGTCGAGAAGTCCCGCATGTACGCGCGACGAAGGCACAGGCCCAGCACGATGAGTCCCACCAGCACGTGCGCGCCGTGGAAGCCCGTGAGCGTGTAGAAGGCGCCACTGAACGCGCGATCCTGGGGCGTGAAGCCCAGGTGGGCGTACTCGTTCAACTGGATCAGCAGGAAGGTCCCGCCGAGCAGGATCGTCACCCACAGGCCACGGATGAGGCCCTTGTTGTCCCCCGCCGCCAGGCGCTTCTCGCCCCACCACAGGGTGAACGACGACGTCACGAGGAACACCGTGTTCACGAGGGTCATCAGGACCGGCAGCTCGAACGGCTGGCCGTCGGCCTTCAGCGGCGGCCAGGTCTCGTTGGCCACCCCGTACCGGATGAAGAAGTACGCGGTGAACAGCGAGGCGAACAGCATCAACTCCGACCCGATGAACAGCAGCATGCTGATCAGCGCCGGGTTCATGTGGTGCTTCTGCTCGGGCTGGCCGGTGGCCCCGCCCACGTGCGGTGCAGTGGTCGCCATCGGCTAGGCCCCCGCGATCTGTCCGAGGTTGACCGTCTCGACCGGCGTATCGCCGGCGGCGGCCTCGGCGGCCTCGGCCAGCGCACGGGCCTCCCCATTGATGCCGGCGATGATGATGCGGCTGGGGGCGTATGCGCTGATGGCGAGCGGCAGGGCGACCGACGGCGCATCGTCCATCACCTGTCCCTCCACCGCCACGCCGGTGGACACCAGCGCGTTGACGGTGGCCGTCATGGCATCGCCCGCGACGCGCCGGCGCTCGTTGGCGTCGGCGCCCCAGCGGGGCTCGGGCAGGTCGAGCGGCGCGACCACGGTGAACCTGGCGGGCTGGGCGTCGGCGCGGGTGCGCACCACGGTGGCGAGGCCCTCGGCCCCGACGGCCTCGGTGGCCACCACCATCACCATCGGCAGCGCCGAGGCGCCCCCGATCGCCCGGGCGTCGTCCGACGGAACCACCACATGCGCGATGGGCGCCGTGGCGGCCTTGCGAATGCGGTCCACCACGTCGCGCTGCATCCAACTGCTCTGCGACAGGGGCAGCGTGGCGACCACGATCTCGTTGGGGTCGGTCTCCCGGGCGGCCTCGGTGGCCACATCCACGACATCACCCTCGGCCACGCGGCCGGTGGCAGCGACGCCGTGCTGGGCCAGGATCGCAAGGGTCGTCGCCAGACGTCGCTGCACGACCTCGCGGTCATCGTCACCAACCGGTGCGACAAGCTCGAACGACCACAGGCCATCGGCGTTGCGCGAGCGCACCTCGTCGATCAGGGACTGCGAGGTGAGCGTCTCATTTGCCACCACCAGCACAGGGAAGCGGGTGTCCTCCTTCAGCTCGCCGCCGAACTCCTCGGGGGCGAATACCACGGCGTGGCGCGCGTCCGGGATGCCGTACTGGTACGGCCCGCCGACCACCTGGGGCACGGCGTCGAAGTTGAACAGCGGCGGAGGCGAGGAGACCATCCACTCGAGGGTCTTGCCGCGCCAGGGGTTCCACGGCGCCTTGGCACCGGACTTCCAGGATACGACGATGTTGTAGAAGAAGATGATCGTCGCGACGCCGAGCATGTACGACCCGACGGTCTCGATCGAGTTGACGGTCTCGAAGCGGGGGTCGTAGTCGGAGACGCGGCGCGGCATGCCCTGCAGGCCCTGCCAGTGCATGGGCAGGAAGGTCAGCTGGGTGCCGACGAAGGTGAGCCAGAAGTGCCAGTGCCCGAGTCGCTCGGACAGCATCTTGCCGGTCATCTTCGGGAACCAGTAGTAGATGCCGGCGAACACCGTGTACACGCTGCCGCCGTACAGCACGTAGTGCAGGTGGGCCGTGACGAAGTAGGTGTCCGACACCTGGATGTCGACCGGGACAACCCCGAGGAACACCCCGGACAGGCCGCCCATGAGGAACGTGAAGAGGAAGCCCAACGCCCAGAGCATGGGGGTCTTTATGTGGATCTTCCCCTGCCAGAGGGTGGCGAGCCACGACCACATCTTCACGCCGGTCGGCACCGCGATGATGATGGTGGTGATCATCATCGGAACGCGCAGCCAGGAGGCCATTCCCGACACGAACATGTGGTGCGCCCACACGCCGAAGCCCAGCACGGCGATGGCCACCATGGAGAACGCCATTGCGCGGTAGCCGAACAGCGGCTTGCGCGCGAACGTGGCGATGACCTCGCTGATGATCCCGAAGCCCGGCAGCAGCATGATGTACACGGCCGGGTGCGAGTAGAACCAGAATATGTGCTGGTACATGATGATGTCGCCGCCCTGGTCGGGCACGAAGAAGTTCGTGCCCATGATGCGGTCGAACATCGTGAGGAACTGCGAGCCGGCCACGAAGGGCGTCGCGAACACCACGAGCACCGAGGTCACACCGGTGGCCCACGCCAGGATCGGCATGCGCCAGATGGTCATACCCGGGGCGCGCATCGTGATGATGGTGGCCAGGAAGTTGATGGCCGTCGCGATGGATGACGCTCCCGCGAACTGCACGCCCAGTTCGAACAGCGTCTGGCCCATGGTGCCCTGGCTGGCCAGCGGCGGGTAGGCCGTCCACGCCGACGCGAACATGCCGGTGAACATGCTGGCCAGGAACATGAAGCCGGCGACCGGCAGGAACCAGAACGACAGTGCGTTCAGGCGGGGGAACGCCATGTCCTTGGCGCCCAGCATGATGGGCAGCACGTAGTTGGCGATGCCGCCGAAGACGGGCACGGCGAACACGAAGATCATCAGCGTCGCGTGCATCGACAGGAACCCGTTGTAGGTCTGCCCGTCGGCGATCTGCTGGCCCGGGGCGGCGAGCTCCGTGCGGATGAGCAGGGCCATCAGCCCGCCCCACAGCATGAAGAAGAAGGTCATCGCCAGGTACTGGATGCCGATGACCTTGTGGTCGGTGTTCAGCCGGAAGTACTGCTTCCAGTTGGTGACGCCGTGGAACGAATGGTCCTCATGGGAGATGTCGGCGCCCTTGGCCCAGCCCAGCCAGAAGTCGAAGCAGCCGATGCCCCAGAGGAAGCCGATTCCACCGAGCAGCCCTGCCACGCCGCCATACACCGCGCCATCCCACAGCGGCTCGAACCCGAAGGCGGCCCGGAGCAGGAACACCAGCAGGAACGAGAACAGCACCGCGCCGACCGTGCCGTAAAAGGCCCGGATCCACCAATACGACACCGGACGCGGGTCCTGGTGGTGGGCGTGGCCACCACCAGGTGCGTGTGCGGGAGCGGGTGCGTGAGTTGCCATGTGCTGTTCGCTCGGTCTCGGTTGCGGTTACTTGATGGACTCGACGAAGGCGACGACGTTCGCCAGGTCGGTGCCGGTGGCCAGGCCCCCGGGCATCGCGCCCTTGCCGTTCTTGATCTGGTCGCGGATCTGGTCCGTGGTGAGCGCGGTGCCGACGATGGCCGGCCCCACGCCCGCGGTCTTGCCCAGGTCGGCGTGGCAGCCCGAGCACTTGGCCTCGAACACGGTCTTCCCGGCCTCCGCGTCACCCGGGGCGGTCTCCAGCTTCGCGGCAGCCGCGGTGGCAGCGGTGCTGGCCTTCACCCGGGCCGTGGCCTTGGCGAGCCAGGCGGTGTACTCCTTCGCGGAGACGACCTTGACCTCGGATCGCATCACGCCGTGGCCCACGCCGCAGAGCTCGGCACACACCACCGGGTAGGTGCCCGTCTTCGTGGGGTTGATCCAGAGGGTGTGGGTAATGCCGGGAACGGCATCGCCCTTGATGCCGAACTCGGGCACCCAGAAATCGTGGATCACGTCGCGGGCCCGGACGTTGAGCTGAACCTGACGCCCCTCGGGGACCACCAGGGTTCCGGTCTCGATGCCGGCCTCGGGATACCCATACGTCCAATTGAACTGCTGGGCGTAGACATCCACGTTCAGGCGGTCGGCGGCGACGGCCTCATTGCGCTCGAGGACGATGTACCCGTACACGGCAACGATCACCAGCGCGACCGACGGGACGACGGTCCACACGATCTCCAGCTTCGTATTGCCGTGGGTCGGCGGTCCATCCTCCAGATCATCGTCAGTCGCCCGCCACTTCCAGATCGCGTAGATCAGGATGCTCGTGACGATCACGAAGAACACGGCGCTCATCCAGAAGAGAAACCAGAGGAGGCCGAATGTGCGCTCCGCCTGCTCGGTGCTCGCGGGCGGGAGCCAGTCGATGATCAGTGCCTGAGCGGCGGTGATCGCCGCGACGACGACGGCGATGACGGCGAGTGGGATGATCGGAATCTTCTTGTACACAGCAGGGAACCCTAGTCGGGAGATGGCCCGGCGTCGCCCCCCAAATGAGCGCGACACGACCCGGGTTCAGGGGCCCTGTTGTCCCTGATGCAGCATCCGGGAAAACCCGCAGGCATGCTCACGCCGCCACCGTGGGCCGGCGGGTCATCGGCATCGCGGCGATCAATCCGCACGCCACGAAAAGCATGCCGCCCGTGACCAGTGGTGAGCCCACGCCCACCTCCTGGAACAGGGCGGTGGCCGCGATGGGCGCGATGAGGCGGGCGAGCCCGCCGGCGGATGCCATCACGCCGAGGATTCCCCCCTGGTCACCCGCGGGGGCCCGCTGGGAGACGATCGCATTGACCGTGGGGAAGGTGAGCCCCGACCCCAGGGCCAGCAGGGCCAGCACCGGGAACAGCGCCCACAACTGCGTGGTGAAGGCCAGCATCACGAGCGCCGCCGCGGTCATCCACAGCCCTGCCCGCAGCACCGGCCACTCACCCACCCGCGAGGTAAGCCGGTGGACCACCCCGCCTTGGATGATCGCGGCAAAGACCCCAATGAACACGAACACCAGCCCCGTCTCGGTCAGCCCGAAGTCGAACCGGCGGTTGCCGAACAGCGAGAACACCGACTCCATGGCCACGAACCCCAGCCCGCCGAGGAAGGCGATCCAGATGAGCGGTCCGTACTCGCGCGACCCCACCGCGCGGAAGAGGGCGGTCCAGCGCGACTGCCGCGCGCCCTCGTGGCTGCCGCGGGGCCGGGTCTCGGGCAGGCGCTTCCATGCCAGAGCGAAGTTCGCGAGGGCCGCCGTCGCGGCCAGGATGAAGGGCGCGCGCGGGTCGATGGCCGCGAACAGCCCGCCGATGCCCGGCCCGATGATGAAGCCCAGCCCGAAGGCAGCCCCGATCAGGCCCATGCCGCGCACCCGGTCCTCATCGGTGGTGATGTCGGCCACGTAGGCCTGTGCCGCCGCGTATGACGCGCCCGAGATGCCGTCGAGGATGCGCGCGAGGAACAGCACCCACAGCGCCGGGGCGAAACCGAACATCAGCCAGGCCACCGAGGAGCCCAGCAGCGAGCCCAGGATCACCGGCCGGCGGCCGAAGCGATCCGATACCCGGCCCCAGATGGGCGCAAAGATCAACTGCATCAGGGCGTACACGCCGGTGAGAAGGCCGATCTCCACCACCGACGCCCCGAATTCCTCGGCGTACAGGGGCACAAGCGGGATGACGATGCCGAAGCCGATCAGGTCGATCAGCACCGTCGAGAAGATGATGCCGAGGGGCGTCACGAAGAACGCCAGCCCGCCGAACCCGTGCCGCCGGCCGCCCCCGCTCACAGCGCGGCATCCACGGCGATCACCACGAACAGCAGCGCCAGGTACAGCAGCGAGTAGTGGAAGGTGATCGCCGCCCACGGCCGCGAGCGGTCATCGCGCCACAGCATCACGGCCATGCCCAGGAATGGCAGTCCCAGCACCAGCGCGCCCACGAGGTACGTGATCCCGGCCCCGGCCGCGTACGGCAGCAGGGTCGTGCCCAGCATCACGATGGTCCACAGCAGCACCTGCACGCGCGTCGCGTGCTCGCCGTACACCACCGGCAGCATCGGCACGCCCGCCTGCGAGTAGTCCTTGCGCAGCATCAGGGCCAGCGCCCAGAAGTGCGGGGGGGTCCACACGAAAACGATCGCGAACAGCAGCACCGCGCCGAACGTGATGTCGCCGGCCACGGCAGCCCACCCCACCAGCGGGGGGATCGCCCCCGCAGCACCGCCGATGACGATGTTGTGGATGGTCGTCCGCTTGAGCCACAGCGTGTAGAGCCCCACGTACAGCGCCACGCCCACCAGCGACAGCACGGCCGCAAGCCATGTGGCCAGGAAGCCCAGCACCAGCACGCTGGCCACTACCAGCACCAGCCCGTAGGCCAGCGCCGCCACCGGACTGATGCGCCCGGCCACGATGGGCCGGCGACCGGTGCGGTCCATCACCGCGTCGATGTCGCGGTCCACCACCTGGTTGATGGTGTTGGAGCCACCGGCCGACAGGTACCCGCCAACAATCGTCCACAGAATGAGCCAGCCATTCGGCACGCCCTGCTCGGCCGCGAACATGGCGCACACGGTGGTGACCAGCAGCAGGGAGATGATGCGCGGCTTCGTCAGCGTCACGAGGTCGCGCACGATTCCCGGTGGCCGCGCGACGGCCCCGGCCGTGGCGGTGCTCACGGCATCACCGTCGCCGTCCACGCCACCAGCGCGATGGACATCGCGAGGGGCAGGATGAGCCAGAGGGTCTCGGTGGAACTGCTGGCACCGCGCGCCAACGGGGCCCGCATGCCCCACATGGTGCGGATGATGGCCAGTCCGGCGCCCACGACGAGGACCGCGGCGATGATGAGCACGGCGACGCGCACGACGGCCGAGGATAGTGCAGGCGGGCGGGCCGTCAGGGGGCCATTCGGGTTGACGTTCGGCCCCGAAGGCGGCACCGTGCCGGGTCATGGACTCCCTTTGCGACGTCGCCGTGCTTGGCGCGGGGCCCGCGGGCCTCGCCGCGGCGCTGCGCGCCGCCCGGTCCGGGGCGTCGGTGACGCTGGTGGAGGCGGGCGACCGGGTGGGTGGCCTCTGCCGCACGCTGCAATCGGATGGGTGCCGCTACGACCTGGGCGGGCACATCCCGTTCCTGCGCTCCGCGGAACGCGTGGAATGGGCCGAGGAACTCATGGGCACGCCCCTCATCTGGGTGGACCGCCCCGTGGCGCGCGTGGAGGATGGCCGGATCCGCTCCGGCAGGTACATCGACCAGCACCCGGACCGCGTGGGTGACGCCGTGCCGCCCGACGGCTCCGCCGCGGGTGAGCTGGGCTCCACCGTGGGGGCATCGTTCCGTGACCGGGTCATCCGGCCGTACATGCAGAAGGTGGACGGCTGGCCGCTGGAGGTGATCGCCGCCGACCGCGCCGTGAAGCTGCGCGATGAGCAACGGGCACCGGACGGCTTCTGGTTCCCCCCCGGCGGCATCGGGACGCTGATGGATGCCATGGCGGCAGCCGTCACCGATGCCGGGGGCACCATCCGCCTGGGCACGCCGATGACGGCCCTGCACCACGAGGGCGGCCGCGTGACGGGTGTCGAGGTGGCCGGGGCCGACCCCGGCGTCATCCACGCGGGGTCCGTCATATCGGCCATCACCCCGGGCCTGGTGGTGCGCGCAGCCGACCCGGCAGCGCCCGAGGGCCTGCTGCCGCCGGTGACCATGCGCGCCGTCGCGCTCGTGTACCTGATCGCGGACCGGGCGCACGTCACCGATCAGGCCTGGATCCAGGTGTCGGATCCACGGGTGCCGTTCTCGCGCATCGCGGAGTTCGCCAACTGGGACCCGGCCATGGTGCCGCCGGGGCGAACGGTGCTGTGCGCCGAGGTCTACGGCACGGGTGGGCCCGACGACCCCTGGTGGTCACTCGACGACCTCGGCCTTGCGCGCGCCTGTGCGACGGCCATGGCCGACCCACTGGGCTGGGTGGACGACCCCTCGGCCTTCCGCATGCTCGAGGTGAGGCGCCTGCCGCGTGCCTATCCCCTCATCGAGGCCTGGCGCGTCGGCGAGGCCACCCACGCGCCGATGTGGCTGGCCGGGATCGAGGGCCTGGAACTGGCACGGGGGGGCACGGTGGTGACCGCCATCGAGGCCGGCGAGGCGGCGGCCGATCGCGCGGGCGGCGCGGTGATGGCGGGCGCCGCGTGACCACCGCGGCCACGGGCCTTGCGGACCGCCTTCGCGAGCTGCTTGGCCCGGACCGCGTGCTGGAGGGCGACCTTGCGCGCAGCCTGTACTCGCATGATGGATCCATCGTGGACGGCGCGTGCGGGCTGGTGGTGCTGCCCGAGACCACCGGCGAGGTGTCCGCGTGCATGCGGGTGGCGCATGCCGCAGGGGTGGAGGTGACCCCCCGCGGCTCGGGCACCGGGCTCACGGGCGGGGCCGTTCCGCTGGACGGCGGGCTGGTGGTGTCGCTGGCGCGCATGCGGACCATGGACGAGGTGGACGTCGCGAATTCATGCGTGTGGGTGCAGCCGGGAGTGCTGAACCTGGACGTCTCCACTGCGGTGGCGCACCTGGGCCTGCACTACGCGCCCGACCCATCCAGCCAGCAGGCGTGCTCGATCGGCGGCAACGTGGGCACCAACGCCGGTGGCCCCCACTGCCTGGCCTACGGGGTCACCGTGCAGCACGTGATGGGCGTGGAGATGGTGCGCCACGATGGCGAGGTGGTGGTACTGGGGGGCGCGGCGCCCGACCCACCCGGGTATGACCTGCGGGGCCTGGTGGTGGGCGCCGAGGGCACCGTGGGGGTGGTGACGCGCGTGCTGCTGCGGCTCACCCCGCTGCCGCCCGACGTGCGCACGATGCTCCTGGACTTCACCACGGTGGCCGACGCCTCCGCGGTGGTGCAGGGCGTCATCGCCGAGGGGGTCATCCCCGCGGCGCTCGAGATGATGGACCGCAACATGACCCTGGCCGTGGAGGAGTTCGTGCATGCCGGCCTGCCCACCGACGCCGCGGCACTGCTGCTGGTGGAGGTGGACGGCACGGAGGCGGAGGTCACCACCGCCACCGCGGTGGTGGAGCGGGTGGCCCGGGAGCACGGGGTGCGCACGGTGCGGGTGGCCCGCGATGAGGACGAGCGCGCGCTGCTGTGGAAGGCGCGCAAGACGGCCTTCGGGGCCGTCGCGCGGGTAAAGCCCTCGTACTACCTGCACGACTGCGTGGTGCCGCGCACCAAGCTGGTGGAGATCATGGAGGCCATCGCCGAGATCACCGAGCGCGAGGGCGTGATGTGCCTCAACGTGTTCCACGCGGGCGACGGCAACCTGCATCCCATCATCGCGCTCGACCGCAGCGATCCGGACGAGACCGCGCGGGCCATGCGCGCCGGAGACCAGATCGTGCGCGCCTGCGTGGCCATGGGCGGCACGCTGTCCGGCGAGCACGGCATCGGCGTGGAGAAGCGCGAGTACATGCCGCTGGTATTCGACCACGACGACCTGGAGGCGCAGGCCTGCGTGCGGCGGGCCTTCGACCCCTCCGGACGCATGAACCCGGACAAGGTCCTCCCCACCGGCACGCGCTGCGGCGAGGTGGGCCTGGCCGACGCCCAGGTGCCCGAGGGCACGTGGATCTGACGCCCTCCACGCGCGAGGAGATGGCCGCCGCCCTGCGCGAGGCCTCCGCGGCCGGACAGGTGGTGGACATCCGCGGCGCCGGGCTGCATGCGCGGCGCGGCCGCCCGTTTACCGCGGACCAGACCATCAGCACCCGCGGGCTGGCGCGGCTGGTGGACCACGTGCCCGACGACATGACCATCACGGTGGAGGGTGGCATGACCGTGCAGGACGTGCAGGGTGCCGCAGCCGCACATCGCCAGGGGTGGCCGCAGGCCCCGGCCGAGCCCGGCGCGACGGTGGGTGGGGTGCTCGCCGCGGCGGTCAGCGGCAGGCGACGACTGCGGTACGGCCCCGTGCGCGACTCGCTGCTGGAGGTGGTGGTGGCCACCGGTGACGGACGCATCGTGAAAGGTGGCGGGCGCACGGTGAAGACCGTGACCGGGTACGACCTGCCGCGGCTCCTCACCGGGTCGCTGGGCACGCTCGGGGTGATCGTGCAGGCCACGCTGCGGCTGTGGCCGCTGCCGATGGCCGAGACGTGGTTCCACGCGACGGGCGACGACGCCGCCATGCTGGCCCTTGGACAGCAGGTGATCGCCGATCTGCACCGTCCCACGGCCGTCGTCGCCTCGCCCGGTGCGCTGCATGTATGCCTGACCGGCGTGCCGGACGATGTCGTGGCGCAACCGGGCATGCAGCCGGGTGGCGAGCCGCACGGACCGGTGGGCCCCGGGCTGGTGGAGGTGGGCGTTCCGCCGGTGGCCCTGCCCGCGCTGGCGCGGCGACTTGCCGCGGACGGACGGGACTACGAGGCCTGGCTTGGAACCGGCATCTGCCATGTGGCGGTCGCGAGCGCCGGTGAGGTGGCGGCGGTCCGCGACCTGGCGGCCCTGCACGGTGGGCACGCCCAGGTGATCGATGGCGACGACCCGCTGAGGATCGATCCCTTCGGGCCGCCGCCGCCCGGGGCCGACATCATGCGGCGCATCAAGGACGCCTTCGACCCCGCGGGAATCCTGTGCCCCGGCCGGTTCGCCGGCGCCGGGGCGGTGCCCGCATGAGCACCGGGTGGACGCCCGGGGTACCGGCACCGGAGCGCGACGACCTGAACACGTGCGTGCAGTGCGGGCTGTGCCTGCCCCACTGCCCCACCTTCCGCGTGACCGGCCTGGAGACGTCATCCCCGCGCGGGCGCATCGCAGCCATGCGCGCGGTGCAGGCGGGCGACGCCCCGGTGACGGGTGACTTCACCCGGTTCACCGATGAGTGCCTGGCGTGCCGGGCCTGCGAGGCCGCCTGCCCATCGTCGGTGCCCTACGGCCGCCTGATCGAGGCCGCCCGCGTTCAGGTGGAGGCCAACCGGCCCGCCGCCGAGCGCACCGGGCGGCGGCTGGCGATCGGTGGGGTGATGGGCCACCGGCGGCTCACGCGCCTGATGGGATGGGGCCTGGCCATCACGCAGGCCCTCCGGATTGACCGCCTCCTGCCACGCCGCCTGCGGTTCGCCGCCCCGCGCGTGACCGTCCGGGGCATGCGCCAACCGCTGGCGCAATCGTCCGGCGACGGTCCGGTGGCGATGCTGCTCACCGGGTGCGTCATGGACATCGCATTCCGCCCCGTGCACCAGGCGACGCTCGACGCCCTGGTGCGCGCCGGATACCGCGCCGTACTGCCCGACGGTGGTGGATGCTGCGGCGCCCTGGCGGCCCATGCCGGCGAGCGGGAGTCGGCCCGCGCGTTGGCACGGGCGCGGATTGCCGAGATGGAGCAGGCCGATGTGATCGTCGCCGACAGCGCCGGGTGCAGCGCCCATATGCGCACCTACGGCCACCTGCTGGCAGACGACCCCGAGTGGGCCGCGCGCGCCGCCGCCGTGGCCGCGAAGGTGCGGGACGCCGTGGAGATCGACGCCCCTCCGGGGCGCCCGGTGGAGGGGCGGATCGCCGTGCACGACGCCTGCCATCACCTGCACGCGCAGGGCATCGGCCCGGAGGTGCGCCGCACGCTGCGAGCCGCGGGGGCCACCCCGGTTGATCTGGGTGATGGCGGGCGGTGCTGCGGTGCCGGGGGCATCTACAACGTGCTGGAGCCGGAGATGGCGGCCACGCTGGGCGAGCAGAAGGCGCGGGCGATCATCGCGACGGGGGCGCCCGTGGTGGCCGTGGCAAACCCCGGCTGCGCCATCCAGATCGGCAACCACCTGGCTGCCCTGGGATCCGACGTCCGCGTGCGGCACCCCCTCGAGATCGTCGACTGACCACCCTGTTCCCGCCGACCGTCCCGGCGGAACCCGTGGGGCCGGGGGCGCAGGGCAACTCGGGAATGATCGCCGGCATGACGCCGCACGGGCTCGCCCCCATCGCCGCCGCTTCACTCGCACCCGGCGAAACGGCATTCGGGCCGGCCATGCCCGACCACCGGGTGCACCCGGGCGTTGGCGCCGGCGGCGTACGGCTGGGGATGAGCGAGGGCCAGGTGCTGCGCGTGCTGGGGCGCCCCGACGACCGCCACGTGGTGCAGGGCGCCACCGGGCGCCTGGTGCTCCTGCTGTGGACCGGCATCGCGGTGACGCGCTGGGCCGGGGCCGGGGGGCGCGTCGTGGATATCGCCATCACCGATCGCGGCATCCGCATGAAGGACGGCACCGGGGTGGGCACCCCGCGGGCGCTGGTGCAGCGCCGCTTCCCGCAGGCAATCGCCGAGCCGTCGTCCCACGTGCTGACCCTCCGCGATGACGGGGAGGGCGGGGCGGTCACCGCGCTGGCATTCGGGCCGGGCGAGCGCGTGGCAGAGCTGCGCATTGGCCGCGAGATCACCTGAGCGGACGCGCTAGCGTGCCCGCCCATGAGTGATCCCGCCGCCCAGTTCGGTCCCCGCGGGGACTTCTCCATCTCCTGCGAGATCGACGCGCCGCCCGAGCGGGTGTTCGCCGCGTACACCGATCCCGAGGCCATCCCCCACTTCTGGGCGCCCGAGGGCGTGGAGATCCCGCCCGACAGCGTGGAGCTCGAGCCCGAGGCCGGGGGGGCCTTCAACATGGTGATGCGCGTCGGCGAGCACGAGGTGCCCATGACCGGCACGTTCGCCGAGGTGGTGGAGCCCGAATACGTGGCGTTCTACGACGGCGGGTCGGACATCCGCTGCACCATCTCATTCGAGGGCACTGGCGACGGCCGCACGCGGGTGACGGTGCTGCAGACCAACGTGCCCGAGGAGTTCCGCGGCGAGAACGCCGAATTGGGGTTCCAGAGCAGCTTTCGCCGCCTGGCCGCATACCTGGGGGGGTAGCCCCGGCCGCACGTACAGTCGGTGAATGACGTGCGTGCACCGCACGCCCCGACCCGGGAGGACCCCATGGCCGACGACGCCGCACCCCCTGCGAACCAGGTTCCCGACGTGCCGATCCTCGAGGCGCTCGGCAACCGGCGGAGCATCCGCTACTTCGATGAATCGCGCGAAGTGGAGCGCTGGAAGATCGAGGCGATACTGCAGGCCGCGCGCTTCGCGAGCTGCCAGGGGAACATCAACGCCACCGAGGCGATCATCGTCCGCCGGGATGAATGCGAGCACTGGGACGAGCTCGAGGAGTGCGTGTCGGGCTTCAACGTGCAGATCATCAACCAGGCATCGCACCTCATCCTGTGGCTCACCAACGTCAACGCCTGGTACGGACGCGCCGTGGACGGCATCTCGTCGCTCAGCCTGTCGGGCGCGGCGACGAAGTACCACGGCTGGAACTACGAGTTCTCGATGACCCAGACGATCCCGCGCCTCATGAGCTTCCCGCCCGAGCGCACCGAGATCCTGCTGCGGTTCGAGACCGGCCAGGCGGTGGCCAACGCCATGGCGGCGGGCGTGGGGCTCGGCGTGGGCAACATCCTCATCGCGTTCGGCCGCAAGCCCGGCGGCATCGAGAAGGCCTTCGGCCTGCCCCCGAACTACAAGTTCACCTGGGGCCACGCCGTGGGCTACCCGCTGGAGGACCCGAAGGGCGGCGGCCAGCGGCCACGGCTGAAGTTCGAGCGGCTCTTCCACGACAACGCGCTGGGCACCCCATATGAGTGCCAGCCCTCCACGGTGGAGCTGCTGCGCGAGAAGGGGCTCATCCAGGAGCAGGCGCCGCTTCCCGGCCGGTTCGAGGAGATCGTGCAGATCGCCGAGAGCCACGGGCGCGACCCGGGCATGCTCTACTTCCCCGCCGCCGAGATCCGGCGCCTCATGGCGGACGAGGACTGGGACTTCGGCCCCAACATCCGCGCGAAGGCCGAGCAGGTGCTGGCCGACGAGGACCTGCCGGACTACCCGCAGGAGATGCGCGACACCTTCATGCGCCTCGCGGCCGAGCACGGCATCGACGCCACGAAGTTCCTGCCGAAGGACTGACGTGGCCTACGAGGACATCCTGTTGGAGGTCGGCGACGGGCGGGCGACGGTCACCATCAACCGCCCGGACAAGCTCAACGCCTTCCGCGGCAGGACCATCCTCGAGTTGTGCGATGCGTTCGAGCGCGCCGGTGATGACGAGGCCGTGGGGGTCATCGTCTTCACCGGCGCGGGCGAGCGCGCCTTCTGCGTGGGCGGCGATGTGATGGAGCCCACGCGCACCATGCGCGAGAAGCGCGAGGGGCACATCCTCGGCCCGCGCCTGGCCAGCGCCATGCGGAACAGCGGCACGCCCATCATCTGCCGCGTGCGTGGGTGGTGCATCGGTGGCGGCAACGAGCTGAACATCATGAGCGACCTCACCATCAGCGACGACACCGGGCGCTTCGGGCAGGCGGGACCGAAGATCGGATCGGCCCCGCTGTGGTGGGGGTGCCAGCTGATGCCCGCGGTGGTGGGCGAGAAGAAGGCACGCGAGATCCTGTTCCTCACCCGCCACTACGACGCCCACGAGGCCCGGGCCATGGGCCTGGTGAACGAGGTCGTGGCGCCGGACGCGCTCGATGCCACCGTGGACCGTTGGTGCGACCAGATCCTGCGCCGGTCGCCGCAGGGCCTCCGCATGGCCAAGATCTCGATGAACACCCGCACCGACGCGCTGTACGGATCGGTGAACGCCGGCATGGAGCTGATGGCCATCAACCACGTGTACGGGCCGGAGCCGCAGGAGGGCATCCGGTCATTCCAGGAGAAGCGACCCGCAGACTGGCGGCGCTTCCGCGACGGAGAGGGGCCCGAACCCACATGAGCACCGACTGGAGCACCTGGTACGCCGAGGAGGACCCCTCCACGTGGGTGCTCGCGCGCATCCTGCGCGAGCGGGCCGAGGCCCACCCCGACCTCCCCTACCTGCGCTACGGCGATGGCGGATGGGTGACCTACGGCGCCATGAACGACCGGGCCAACCGCATCGCGGGCGGGCTGATCGCCCGCGGCGTGCAACCCGGCGAGTCGGTCAGCGTGATGCTGCCGAACTGCGAGGAGTTCGTGCAGTGCTGGTACGGCATCCTCAAGGCCGGCGCGGTGATGAGCAGCATCAACACCGCGTACAAGGGCGACTTCCTCTCGTGGACCATCACGCTGGTGGAGGCCCGCACGCTGGTGATCAGCGACGCCTTCCTGGACCGGCTGGACTTCATCCGCGACGAGGTGCCGCTGCTCGAGCGGGTCATCGTGGTCCCGTCGGGGGCGCCCACCGGGCCCGAGCCCTCGGTGGCGTGGGAGACCCTGGAGTCCCTGATGGATGCCCCCGCGGGCGAGCCCGACGTTGCGCACGCCTGGACCGACGACGCGCGCATCATGTTCACCTCGGGTACCACCGGGCGCAGCAAGGGCGTGATCAAGCAGAACGCCGCCGACTACTTCTCCGCCCGCGGCTCACTGGAGTACATGCGCACCCGGCGCGGGGTCGGCCTCGACGACATGGCCGCCGAGACCTGGTTCTCATGCCTGCCGCTGTTCCACAGCAACGCGCAGGTGCTCACCGCCTACCCGGCGCTCATCGCCGGCGGGCGCGTGGCATTCGTGGAGCGCTTCTCGGGCACGCGCTTCTGGCAGCAGGCCATCGACACAGGCGCGACCATGTTCAACGGCATCGGCGCGATGCTGTACTTCCTGTGGAACCAGCCGCCGTCCGACCTGGACCGCGCGCACTCGGTGCACTCGGTGCTGGCCGCCCCTGCGCCGCGCGACATCTACCACGAGTTCGAGGAGCGTTTCGGCGTACAGCTGACCGAGGGCTACGGGCTCACCGAGACCGGTGTATGCACGGTGATGGATCCCACCCAGCCGGTGCGCCTCGGGTCGTGCGGCCGCGCCAATCCCGGATATGAGGTGACAATCGTGGAGCCGGGCACCGACCGACCCCTGCCGCCGGATACGCCCGGCGAGATCGTGGTGGACATGAAGGTCCCCAACATCGTGATGCGCGCCTACTACGGAATGCCCGGGAAGACGGCCGAGGACTTCCGCAACCTCAAGTTGCACACCGGCGACCTCGGCCGCATGGACGCCGATGGCTACGTGTACTTCATGGACCGGGTGAAGGACTACATCCGCCGGCGCGGCGAGAACGTGTCGTCCATGGAGGTGGAGCGGCAGATCGCTGCGCACGAGGGCATCGCCGAGTGCTCGGTCATCGGCGTCAAGGCCGATGAGGGCGCATCGAGCGAGGACGAGATCATGGTGGTAGTCGTGCCCGAGGGCGATGCACCCGACCCCGTGGACCTCACGCACTGGATGGCCGAGCGCATGCCGTACTTCATGGTGCCGCGCTACATCCGGTTCGTGGATGCCCTGCCGAAGACGCCCACCGCGCGTGTGCGCAAGACCGAACTGCGCGATGCGGGCGTGACCCCCGACACCTGGGACCGTGACGCGGCGGGCGTGGAGGTTCGCCGCTAGTCGAAAGGTGAGGTTTAACCACCCATGCGGGGATCCCGGGCTGGCCGGGAAAGGTCCACGATTCCAGTTATGAATCGCCAAAACCTCCCCAGCATGGCAGTCGCGATTGCGGCCCTCATCGTCGGGCTCACCGGAACCGGCATCGCCGCCTACACCCTTCCCCAGAACAGCGTGGGCACGGCCCAGTTGAAGAAGGCCGCTGTCACGAACACACGTCTTGCGAACAACTCCGTGGGAACCAAGCGCATAAAGAACAATGCCGTCACGTCCCTGAAGATCCGGAACAGGACCATCAAGGAGGCGGATCTGAGCTGGGACCTGTGGGAGGAGATCCGGAGCGCTGCAGGCGCGCCGGGTACGCCGGGTGCGCCGGGACCACGAGGAGCGACAGGGCCGCAGGGGCCGCAGGGGGCGACTGGACCCCAGGGCCCGGGGTTCACCGGGCAGTACGGGCAGTGGAGCAGCCTGCAGAGCCAGGGCGGGGCCAGCTTCGCCTCGGGGGCGACGATCCCGATCCTGTTCGACCACGCGGACATCACCCCG
>JAUROO010000140.1 GCA_030829765.1 Miltoncostaeales bacterium
GAGCACCACGCTCCTCGACCGCATCCAGGTGGACGCCTACGGTGCCCCGACGCCGCTGCCGCAGCTCGCGAAGGTGCACGCCCCCGAGGCGAGGCTCATCACCGTCCAGCCGTTCGACAAGACGCTTGTCCCCGACATCGAGCGCGCCATCCAGGAGTCCGACCTCGGCCTGACGCCGAGCAATGACGGCACGACCATCCGCCTTCCGCTGCCCCAGCTCACCGAGGAGCGCCGCAAGGAGCTCGTGAAGGTGGCCCACCGCATGGCGGAGGAGGCCCGCGTTGCGGTGCGAAACGTGCGCCGGGACGTGCTGAACGATTTCAAGCGGGCCGAGAAGGACGGCGAGGTGTCGAAGAACGACCTCGGCCGCGCGCAGGACCAGGTCCAGAAGCTCACCGACGCCGAGGTAAAGGCGGTCGACGAGATGCTGGCCCGCAAGGAGGCCGAGATCATGGAGGTGTGATGGCGCTCCTCTCGCGCCTGCGGGCCGCCCGTGCGGCCCGCGCCATACGTTCCTCCGCGGCTCCGCCGCAATCACCCTCGCTGCGTCCGGTGCCCGAGTCGGTCGCGATCATCATGGATGGCAATGGCCGGTGGGCACGCCGGCGCCGCCTTCCGACCGCGGCCGGCCACCGCGCCGGTGCCCGTGCCCTGCGCCGGGTGGTTCGCGCCGCCGGTGACATGGGTGTGCGCGACCTGACCGTGTTCTCATTCTCCACGGAGAACTGGAACCGTCCCCGTGACGAGGTGGACGACCTGATGGTCCTGTTCTCGGAGCTGATCGACCGAGAGGTGCCGGACCTCGACGCCGAGGGCGTCTCCATCCGTTTCATCGGCCGACTGGCGGATCTGGATGCAGGTCTGCGCGCAAAGATCGCGGACGCCGAAGCCAGGACGGCCCATCACGAGCGCATGCGGCTGTTCATCGCGATGAACTACGGGGGGCGCGCCGAGATCGTCGATGCCGCGCGGCGGTTCTCATCGGAGGCGGGGCCCGACGCCCCGGACGACGCCTTCGGGCGATTCATGTATGCACCCGACATGCGCGACCCCGAACTGATCATCCGCACCAGCGGCGAGCAGCGCCTGTCCAACTTCCTCCTGTGGCAGTCGGCCTACGCCGAGCTGGTCTTCTCGGACCGCCTGTGGCCCGACTTCGGCGCGGAGGACCTCGAGCGCGCCTTCGACGACTACGCCTCACGGGCACGGAGGTTCGGGGCACGATGATCAACCGCATACTGGTCGCCATTCCGGGTATCGCGGTGATCCTCGCGGCGGTGTACTTCGGCGGCCCCGTCTTCGCCGCATTCGCCCTGGTCGTCGCGCTGGCCGCCCTGTTCGAGTTCTTTGCGCTTGCCACCGTCCCGCCCCGCCTGCAATGGGCGGGCTACACCACGGCCGTCCTCGCCGTGGTCCTCGCATGGGCCGCCGACCCGGGCGAGCGCGCCCTCCTGGTCGCGCTCGCCGCCGGATTGATCCTCGCGGCCATCGCCGCGCTGTCGCTGGAGGACCGGGAAGGCATCACGGGGCGCGTGGCCATGGTCCTGATGGGCGGTGTGTACATCGCCATGCCCGCCGGGGTGCTCGTCCTCACCCGGGACCTGCCCGACGGCGCAGGGGCGATCGTGAACCTGCTGGTCGGCGTGTGGGTGTTCGACACCGCCTCCTACTTCTCCGGGCGGGCGTGGGGGCGGCGGAAGATCGCCCCGCGCACCTCGCCCAACAAGACATGGGAGGGGTTCGTCGGTGGCCTCATCGGCGGCACGGCCGCGGTGTGGTTCGCCGGCCTGTACATGGACTGGATCAACTGGTGGCAGTCGATCATCATCGGGCTCGCCATCTGCCTGGCGGCCTACGCGGGTGACCTCTTCGAGTCCATGATCAAGCGGGACGCCGGTGTGAAGGACTCGGGGACGATCCTCGGTGGCCACGGCGGCGTGCTCGACCGGTTTGATTCATTGCTGTTCGCCTCGCTTGCCGGTTACTTCCTCACGATATGGATGGTGCTGTGATGGCCTCTGACGACGTCGACCTGGACCTGCTCGGGCGTTTGTGCGAGACACCCGGTGCACCCGGGCGTGAGGAGCGCATCCGCGAGGTCGTCATCGAGGAGATCGGGGGGAGCGCCGATGAGGTCTCCGTTGATCCGCTCGGCAACGTCGTCGCGGTCCGGCGGGGCAGCGGGGGCCCCCGCGTCATGCTGGCCGCCCACATGGATGAGCTGGGCTTCCTGGTCACCCATGTGGATGACAACGGCTTCATCCGGGTCGTCCCCCTCGGCGGCTTCGATCCGAAGACCAAGATCGCGCAGCGCGTGATCGTGCACGGCACGCGCGACCTGCTGGGCGTGATGGGGGCCAAGCCGGTTCACATCATGAGCGACGAGGAGCGGAAGCAGCTTCCGAAGCCGGATGATCACTACATCGACGTCGGGCTGCCGGCGGATGAGGTGCGGGACATCGTGCGGAAGGGCGATCCGGTCACGCGCGAGAGGACGCTGGCCCGGCTGGGCAACCTCATCACCTGTAAGAGCCTCGACAACCGTGCGGGCGTGTACGTGATGATCCGTGCGCTCCGCGCACTGGGCGACCACCACTGCGAGGTGGTGGCCGTGGCCACGACGCAGGAGGAGGTGGGCCTGCGCGGTGCGCGGGTGGCCGCGCAGCGAATCCGCCCGGACATCGGCCTGGCCATCGACATCACGCTGGCCAACGACGGGCCCGGTGCGAAGCCGCACCAGCGCGTGACCACCCTTGGCGGCGGCGCCGCCATCAAGGCCTACGACTCCGGCGTGATCGTTCCCCGCGCCGTGGTGGACCACCTTGAGCGGGTTGCCGACGCCCGCGAGATTCCGCACCAGTTGGAGATCATGACGAGGGGCGGCACGGATACCCGCGAACTGCAGTTGGCGGGCGACGGCGCCCTGGCCGGCTGCGTGTCGATTCCCACCCGCTACGTGCACCAGGTGGTGGAGACGTGCGACCCGGGGGACCTGGAGGCGAGCGCGCGCCTTGTCGCGGCGTTCTGCGAGACCGCGCAGGACCTTCTCCGCTGAGCCGGTCCGCGGCGCCCGCAGCGGGGGTCCGCCGCCGTGACCGGTGATACCGTCGACGGCGTGACGCGCGTCCTCATCCTGGGCTCCACGGGGTCGATCGGCGTGCAGGCCCTCGACGTCGTGGATGCCGCCCCCGACATGCAGTGCGTGGGGCTTGCATGCGGCACGCGCGTCGATGAGATGCGTACCCAGGCCACGGTGCGCGGGGTGATGCATACATCCGCCGCGGCCGGCGGGGGATCGGTCCCGTACGACGCCGATCTCGGCCGCCTGATGGATGAGGCCGGGCCGGACATCATCCTGAATGCCCTTGTGGGCGCGGCTGGGTTGCCGCCGACCCTCGCCGCGATCCAGCGCGGCATCCCCGTCGCCCTCGCCAACAAGGAGTCCCTCGTGGCCGGTGGGGAGCTGGTCCGGGCGGCCCGTGATCTTTCGGGCACCCGCCTGGTACCGGTGGACAGCGAGCACTCGGCACTGTTCCAGCTGCTCGAGGGGGTGGGGAGGGAGCGTGTCCACCGCTGCATCCTCACTGCCTCCGGCGGGCCATTCCGCGGGCGCGCCGCCGCGGACATGGAGGATGTGCGTCCCGGTGATGCGCTTGCCCACCCCACATGGGACATGGGCGCGAAGATCACCATTGACTCCGCCACGCTGATGAACAAGGGCCTCGAGGTCATCGAGGCGCATCACCTGTTCGACCTCGCCTACGAGGAGATCGAGGTGGTCGTGCATCCCCAGTCGACCATTCACGCGATGGTCCGCCTGGAGGACGGCAGCATCCTCCCGCACATGGGTCCTCCGGACATGCGCGTGCCCATCGGCTACGCGCTGCGCTGGCCCGCCCCGCCGCCGCGCCGGGCGCCCATGGACCTGATGGGGCTGACCCTCTCGTTCGAGGAGCCCGACGAGGCCGCCTTCCCCTGCCTGCGCCTTGCGCGTGAGGCCGGGGTGGCCGGAGGGACCGCGCCGGCAATCCTGAACGGGGCCAATGAGGAGGCCGTCGCGGCGTTCCTCGCCGGGAGGATCGGCTTCATGGACATCCCCCGGGCCGTCGCCCATGCCCTCGACGTGGTTGACGCAGGGCCTGCGGATTCGCTCGACGCCGTGATGGCAGCGGATTCCGCCGCCCGGAAGGCCGTGGCCGGGATGGGGGCCGTCGCCTGAGCCTGGGCATCAACATCCTCGCCTTCATCGTCATCCTGATGTTCCTCGTGCTGGTGCACGAGGCGGGGCACATGGTCGTGGCCAAGTGGTGCGGCATGCGCGTCGAGCGATTCTCGATCTTCTTCGGCAGGCCGTGGGTGAAGTTCCGGCGCGGCGAGACCGAGTACGGCATCGGCTGGCTGCCCTTGGGCGGATACGTGAAGATCACGGGGATGACCCGGGATGAGGATCTGCCACCGGAGGTGGTTCCTCGGGCCTACTACGCCGCCGCCACGTGGAAGAAGGTGGCGACGATCTTCGCGGGGCCGTTCGTGAACCTCGTGGTTGCGTTCCTGTGCTTCGCCCTCTACTTCTGGATCGGCGTGCCGTCCTTTCAGGCCACGAACGGCGTGGACGCCGTGACCCCCGGCAGCCCCGCGGCGGCCATCGGCATGGCGCCCGGCGATCGCCTCCTGGCGGTGAACGGCGTTGCCACGAGCGGCGAGCAGGGCATGGATCGGGTGCGGGCCGAGCTCCAGGCGAACCCCGGTGCCCCCGTGACGGTGCGGTACACCGACGGCGGCTCGCCGGTCACGCGCACGGCGACCCTGCAGTCCGCCGAGGGCCCGGACGGACAGCCCATCGGCCGCCTGGGGGTGCAGTTCCGCCTCGACCAGGGCGCCCGCCAGTCGGAGGGCGCGGTCGGCGGGCTCACCACCGCGGGGCGCTACACGTGGTTCCTCGTCGAGGAGAATGCGAAGGGCATCGGCCAGTTGTTCACCAGCGAGGAGGCCCGCGACCAGGTTGGTTCCGTGGTGGCCATCGGGGCGGTGTACAACGAGGTCGCCGGTGACGGGCTCACCGAGATCATCCGCTTCATCGGGCTGATCAGCCTTGTGCTGGCCATCTTCAACCTGCTGCCGATCTTCCCGCTGGACGGCGGCCACATACTGTTCGCGCTCCTCGAGAAGCTGAAGGGGTCGCCGATCAGCACCCGAGTGTACGAGCGCTCGGCGATGGTCGGCTGGGCCGTGATCCTCATCGTGTTCGTCTTTGCGCTGCAGAACGACATCGTCAAGCTGGCCGGGGACGGCTTCCAGATCCGGTAGGCCGGCCTCCGGCCGCTACACTCCCGGCCCGTGGAGAGGCCCCGTCGCATGAGCGCGCGCTGTCTCGTCGGCGGCGTGCCCATCGGTGGCGACGCCCCCGTCGTGGTGCAGTCGATGACCAATACCGACACCAAGGACGCGGTGGCCACGGCGCAGCAGGTCGCGGAACTGGCGGCAGCCGGGTCGGAGGTCGTCCGGATCACCGTGAATAACCGGGAGGCCGCCGCGCGCGTCCCCGAGATCGCGGCGCGGCTGCGCGACGCGCACGGGTGCGACGTCCCCCTCGTCGGCGACTTCCACTTCAACGGGCACACGCTCCTGTCGGAGTTCCCCGCCATGGCGGAGTCGCTGGCGAAGTTCCGCATCAACCCCGGCAACGTGGGGCGCGGCGCGCGCCATGACCGGAACTTCGCCGCCATGATCCAGGCCGCCATCGACCACGACCGCCCCGTGAGGATCGGCGTGAATGCCGGGTCCCTCGACCCGGAGTTGCTCGACGGGCTGATGGAGGAGAATGCGCGCCGGGCGGATCCCGTGTCCGGTGCCGAGGTGCTCCGCGAGGCCATGGTGCAGAGCGCGCTGTCCTCCGCGGCCGCCGCGGAGGAGATCGGCCTGGGGCACGACCGCATCGTCATCTCGTGCAAGGTCAGCCGCCTGCCGGACATGGTGGCCGTGTACCGCGACCTCGCTGCGCGCTGCGACTACCCGCTGCACCTCGGCCTGACCGAGGCCGGGATGGGCGCAAAGGGCATCATCGCCACCACCGCGGCGCTGTCGGTTCTGCTGGAGGAGGGGATCGGTGACACGATCCGGGCGAGCCTCACGCCCGAGCCGGGCGGCGACCGCACCATCGAGGTGCGCACCTGCCTGGACATCCTGCAGAGCCTGGGCCTGCGCGCCTTCCGGCCCGAGGTGACGGCCTGCCCCGGATGCGGGCGCACCACGTCCAGTGTGTTCCAGGAGCTGGCCCAGTCGATACAGGCCCATCTCGATGCGCGTATGGATGCGTGGCGGACGGAGCGCCCCGGCGTCGTGGACATGCATGTCGCAGTCATGGGGTGCATCGTGAACGGGCCGGGGGAGAGCCGCGCGGCCGACATCGGCATCAGCCTGCCCGGAACCGGTGAGGAGCCCCGGGCGCCGGTGTACGTGGACGGGGAGAAGGTCGCGACCCTCGAGGGTCCGACCCTGGCGGAGGACTTCATCAGAATGGTCGAGGAGTACGTCGAGAGTCGGTACGCGCCCGCGGGGAACCGGCCATGAGCGGGGACGGCGACGGGTGGCGCATGCCGGCGCCGCCATACCGCGGCTCCTGGAGATTGCACGGGCGCTTCTGGCCCACGGTGCGCGACGACCCCGCTGATGCCGAGGCCATCAGCCACAAGCTCTCGGTGCGCGCCGGGCTCGTCCGCCAGCTCGCCGCCGGCCTGTACACGGTCACGCCCATGGGGCTGCGCGTCATCCAGCGCGTGGAGGCCATCATCCGCGAGGAGATGGACGCCATCGGCGCGCAGGAGGTGTTGATGCCGGTCATGCATCCCGCAGAGATCTGGGAAGCCACCGGCCGCTACGGCCTTGCCGAGCAATTCCGCCTCGAGGATCGCGGCGGCCGCCGGATGGTGCTGGGCATGACCCACGAGGAGATCATCACCTGGCACGCTGCCCGGGAGATCCGCTCGTACCGCGACCTCCCGCAGAGCTGGTACCAGATCCAGACCAAGTTGCGCGATGAGCCGCGTCCGAAGAGCGGCATGCTGCGCGTGCGCGAGTTCACGATGAAGGACTCGTACTCGTTCGACGCTGACGAGGCCGGGCTGGAGCGGTCGTATGAGGCCCACTCCCGCGCCTACGCACGCATCTTCGACCGCGCGGGCATCACGTGGTACCGCGTGGAGAGCGACGTGGGGATGATGGGGGGCAGTGGCGCCCACGAGTACATGGCGCCAAGCCCGGCAGGCGAGGACGTGGTGGCGCGCAGCGCCGATGGGGGATACGCGGCCAACGTGGAGCTCGCGGTGTCGGTGGCAGCGGACCCTGCCTTCGACGACGCCCCCGGCGCACCGGAGGAGTTCGCCACGCCCGGTGTCGGTGCCATCGACCAACTGGCGGAGCTGACCGGCCTGCCGCCTGCGGCGCTCGCCAAGAGCGTCGTGGTGGTGTCGGATGCCGGGCCGGTGCTGGCAATGGTGCGCGGCGAGCATCAGGTGCACGAGAAGAAGTTGGCCCGGATCATCGGCCCGCATCGCGCGGCACACCCCGAGGAGATCCGCGAGTGGTTTGGCGCGGAGCCCGGGTCGCTCGGCCCGGTGGGCGTCGACCCCGGCACGGTGCGCATCGTGGCGGACCCGACGCTCCGGACGGGCCACTACGTCACCGGCGCGAACCGCGATGGCTTCCACCTGCGGGGCGTCGTGCTGGACCGGGACTTCACCGCGGAGGTGGCGGATATCCGCACGGTCCTGCCCGGGGAGGATGCCGTGGATGGCAGTGGTCCCCTGGATCTCGTGCCGGTCATCGAGATCGGCAACATCTTCAAGCTGGGTACCAAGTACTCCGAGCCCCTCGGTGCGCGCTACCTGGACGAGGATGGTCAGGAACAGGTGATCATCATGGGCTCTTACGGCATCGGGCCCGCACGCGTTGCCATGGCGGCCATCGAACAGGGCCACGACGATGACGGAATCGTATGGCCCACGGGCATCGCACCCTTCGACGTGCACATCGTCCTGATCGGTGACGACGACAGCCCGCAGGGTGCGTACGCCGCGGACCTCTGGCAGTCCCTCTCCGATCACGGGCTCGAGACGGTGCTGGACGACCGCCCGGAACTGCGTCCGGGCGAGAAGTTCGTGGAGGCCGATCTGCTGGGTTGCCCGATCCGCGTGACGGTGGGGAAGAGGACCCTTCCCGACGGGCCCCTCGAGGTCCGGATCCGGCGCACGGGTGAGGCGCACGAGGTCCCGCTGGACTCCGCCGCGGACCGCATTCTCGCGCTCTGGCGCGGCCTCGCGGGCGCCTGAGGGCGGTGGGCCGCGTGCTAGTGTCCCGCGCGCTTCGGGGCGTGGCGCAGTCTGGTAGCGCACCCGGCTGGGGGCCGGGCGGTCGGAGGTTCAAATCCTCTCGCCCCGATTTTCCGGAGCAGGCGTGAGCACCGGCATCAAGCGCCGGTTGCGCTGGCTTCCCAACGCCATCACGATCGCGCGGCTCGCCGCCCTGCCTGTGCTGCTGTGGTGGTGCCTTGTGGCCGATGGCCCCTCGTGGCCGCTGGGCATCTTCTTCTCCGTCCTCGCCATCACCGACCTGCTCGACGGCCGACTCGCCGCGCTGCTCGATGCGCGCACGCCCCTGGGCCGGGTACTGGACCCCCTCGCGGACCGACTGCTCATGGCCGTGGGGTTGATCGGCCTCCTCGTGATGGCGCGCTTCGCGTGGCCCGGCCCGGTGATCATCCTCGTGCGCGACCTGGCCTCGATCGGCGGCTTCGTCTGGCTCGCGCGCCGCGGCGTGCTGATGCAGATCGACTTCGCGGGCAAGGTGTCGTCCGGCTTCAACATGGGATGCGTGGCCGTGGGGCTCGCGATCTCGGCGACGTGGGTGGACACCGTGTTCTGGTGCGCGGTGGGCCTGTCGGTGCTCACCTTCATGAACTACGTGGGCATTGCGGTGGGGAGGGTCCGCGCGCAGCGGGCTGGTGAGGTGACCTCAACCACGACTTGAGGGTTCGTCCGGGCAGGACTACAGTGGTGCGCCCGCGAACGGGAGCCCCATGCCAGTAACCCCGCCGTACCCGAGGATCAGGTGGTGACGTGCCCCGCATGCGGGGCGGAGCGCCCCGATGGCGATCGCTTCTGCGGATCGTGCGGCGCGCCCATGCCCGAGCAGGGTGCCGCGGCGCAGGCCACCGGGCCGTTCGAGGCCCCGGTCGACCCGGGCCTCACCCCGCCCGGGGCAATGCCGAGTGTGGGGACCGGGCTTGCGGTACGGCTGCCCGGCGGGCGCACGGGCGAGTTCTTCCCGGTCGGCGAGCAGGGAACCTCCATCGGCCGCTCACCCGAGTGCGACGTGTTCCTCGATGACATCACCGTCTCGCGTGTCCATGCGCGCGTGCGGCAGGACGTGGGCGGGTGGGTGATCGAGGACGCCGGCAGTACGAACGGCACCTACGTGAACCGGCGCCTCATCGAGGGACCCGAGATCCTGGCCGATGGCGACGAGGTGCAGGTGGGCAAGTTCCGGTTGCTGTTCGTCGCGTGAGGGATGCCGGGGTCCAGACCGAGTTGCTCGGGCCTGACGATGGGGATCACGCAGCGGGGATGACCATCGGTGCGGTGTGCGACGCCTTGCGCCCCGAGTTCCCCGACCTCTCCATCTCGAAGCTCCGGTACCTCGAGGATCGGGAGCTGGTCACCCCGCGTCGTACCAGCGGCGGGTACCGCCTCTACGGCCCGCGCGATGTGGAGCGTCTTCGCACCATCCTGCGCCTGCAGCGCGACGAGTTCCTTCCGCTGAAGGTGATCCGCGAGGAGCTCGACGCCATGCGCACCGGGCCGGTGGGGGCCGCGAAGCAGTCGCGCCGCATCCGGCGCGAGAACCTCTCCACCGGAGGGGGAAGCCGCAGCCACCCCTTGGCCGAGGTGCTCTCGGCATCCGGCGCGGATGCGGGGCTGGTGCGCGACCTCGGCCGCTACGGGCTCATCAGTGGCACGGATGAGCTGGATGACACCGACCTGGAGGTCGTAAAGGCCGCCGTGGAGCTGCGGGCCTACGGACTCGAACCCCGCCACCTCCGCACCCTGCGCATGGCCGCCGAGCGGGAGGCCGGGCTGCTGGAACAGGTCCTGTCGACCGGCCTCCGGTCGCCCAATCCCGAGAGGCGGCAGGAGGCCGTGGATTCACTGGAGTCGCTCGCGGGCCTGGCGTCCCATCTCCGGCATCTGGTCCTGGTGCAGGAACTCCGCCGCCTCGTCGACGCCCACCCCGGGCCCGCCACGGAGGACACATGAGCTACGACATCGATTCCGCCATCCGGCGGATCCCGCACCACCCCAAGCCGGGGATCCTCTTCTACGACCTCATGCCGTTGTTCGAGTCGCCGGAGGGGCTTGCCGCATGCGTTGACGGCATCGCCGCGTGGGCGCGTCCGCGCGAGGTGGATCTGGTGCTGGGCGCCGAGGCACGCGGCTTCATCCTGGGCGGTGCAATCGCGCGGGAGCTCGGTGCCGGCCTGGCCTGCGCGCGCAAGCCCGGCAAGCTGCCGTATGAGGTCGTCCGCAGGGAGTACGACCTGGAGTACGGCACGGATGTCCTGGAGATCCACCGCGACGCCATCCGTCCCGGCCAGCGCGTGCTCGTGCATGACGACCTGCTGGCAACCGGGGGCACGGCCGCGGCAAAGTGCCAGCTCGTCGAGGAGTTGGGCGGGGTCGTCGCGGGCATTGCCTTCGTCGTGGAGCTCACCTTCCTGCCCGGGCGTGCCCGGCTCGGGGGCCACGACGTCATGTCCCTCGTGGCCTACGACACGGAGGACGTGGGGGAGTAGGTCCGCTCCAGGTGGGCGATGAACGGCTCGACGGAGATGTCGCCCCCGGTGGCATCCCGCATGAGCTCGGGGGCCTCCACCAAGCTCCCGCGTGAGTGGATCCCCTCACGCAGGAATGCCAGCAGGGGCGCGGGTCCCTCCTCGCGCAGCACGTCATCGATGGGCCCCACCCGGTCGGCCGCGGCGTCGGCGAGCGCGGCGGCGTACAGGTTGCCGAGCGTGTACGTGGGGAAGTAGCCGATGATGCCCGCGGACCAGTGGATGTCCTGCATCGCGCCATTTGCCGGGCGGTCCGGCACGATCCCCAGCAGCTCCCGCATGCCATCCCCAAACGCCGCGGGCAGGTCCGCGGGGGCGAGGTCGCCGGTGATCAGCCTGCGCTCGAGGCGCGTGCGCAGGATGATGTGGAGGTCGTAGGTGACCTCATCGCTTTCCACGCGGACGGCCTGGGTTCGCACCCGGTTCAGCGCGCGGCGGTAGTCATCCGCGCCGAGCCCGTCGGCCACCCCGGGGAATGCCGTTGCCAGTTCCGGTCCCAGGCGCTCCCAGAACGCAAGGGTGCGCCCCACGTGGTTCTCCCAGAAGCGGGATTGGCTCTCGTGCGCGCCGAGTGACGGCGCGTCGCCCGCAAGGGTGCGCCGGTGCTCGGGCGGGAGACCCTGGTCGTACATTGCGTGTCCGCCCTCGTGCAGGAGCGCCATGATGCACGAGAGCGGGTCTGCGCTGTCAACGCGGGTGGACAGGCGCGTGTCCCCGGGGCCGAGCGACATCGTGACCGGGTGCGCCGTCCGGCCCACCACGCCGGCGGAGAGGTCGAAGCCGATGTCCGCCGCGAGGGAGCGGGCGACCGACATCTGCGCCGCGTCATCCCAGGGGCCGGCGGGCAGAGACGGGCCACCGGCGCCGTCAAGGGTCTCCACCAGCGGGCGGACCCGTGCAGCCAGGGCATCGAACAACGGGGCGACCATCGCATACGTGGTGCCGGGCTCGTACAGATCCAGAAGCGCGTCGTATGGGTCGCCGCCGTCGGCGAGCGCGGTGGCCTGCTGCCGCGTGAGCGCGATGAGGGGGGTGATCGCCTCTACCCACGTGGCGACATCATCTGCCGGGCGGGCTCGCGACCACGTGGCCACGCCACGGGACGAGGCCTCGGCGAGCGCGCGCACCAGGTCCTCGGGAACCCGGGATGCCCGGGCGCGGTCGCGCAGCGCGATGCGGGCCGAGGCGGCCTGCCACGGGTCGGATGACTCGGCGATCGCGGAAAGCGGCTCGTCCAGGGCCGGGTCGAGCAGGTGCCGGTGCCGTAGCGCGGCGAGGGTCGAAAGCTGCGTGCCGCGGGCGGCCGCGCCCCCCTCGGGCATGTCGGTCTCGCGGTCCCATTCGAGCACCGCCGCCGCGCCATCAAGATCGCTCAGGACCCCCATCCAGTCTGCGACCAGCTGCCACTCACGTGCCTGTTCCATATGGGCACGCTAGCGGCACGGCGTATCCTCCCGCATCGTGAACCCGCGCCCGTCGCTCATCGTCCGCTGGGAGGAACTGCACGTCAGCGCCCAGGTGGCGGTGGCCTTCGTGGTCGCCACACTGGTGCTGTGGGCGATCCATATCCTGCTGCTGAACCAGCCACTGGGCAGGGGGTTCGTATACGGGCTGTTCTGGGCCGTGCCCGTGACGGCGATCGTCGTGCTGGCCACGCGCACAGAGCGCGCGCGGCGCATCGGAGCCGGCGGGGAGCGGGGGGAATGAGACACGACACCGGCACGCAGCCGGAGGGGGGCATCATGGCGATTGACGACGCGGTGAGGAGCGCGCTGTGCGTGCAGATGGGCCGCGAGTT
Source organism: Miltoncostaeales bacterium (assembly GCA_030829765.1). GTDB lineage: Bacteria > Actinomycetota > Thermoleophilia > Miltoncostaeales > Miltoncostaeaceae > SYFI01. The sequence goes on from JAUROO010000140.1 coordinate 12,684, forward strand.
CGCGGCGCACTTCCAGTACCTCGCGATGTCCGCGTGGCTGGAGGAGCAGGGCCTTCCGGAGATGGCCGCATTCTTCGCGCGACAGGCCGACGAGGAGCACCTGCACGCAATGAAGTTCTTCCGCTTCGTGCTTGACACCGGCGGGCCCGTCGAGATCCCGGGCCAGGAGCCCCCGGTGGCCACGTTCGTGTCGGCGGAGGCACTGGTCGCGGCCGCGCTTGCGCAGGAGGACCAGGTCACGGCGTGGATCGGCGAACTCGTGCACCTGGCGCGCGAGCACCGGGATCTGGCCGCCGAGGCCTTCCTGCAATGGTTCGTCACCGAGCAGGTGGAGGAGGTCGCAACGATGACCGAACTGCTGCAGGTGGTGCGTCACGCCGGCACGAGCCTGCTGCTGGTGGAGGACTACGTGGTGCGCCGGGCCCCGGCGGGTGGGGGAGGCGCCTAGTTCATGGGTGGCCGCGGCAGGTCCGGGACGAGGCGCCCGAACCAGTTGCGGTGCCCGGCGACCCAGGGGTACACGCGGTAGGCGCCGGTGTGCAGGAGCACGCCACCGCCGCGCAGCCTGCGCAGGATGCAGGCGAACGCGTGCGTGGCCGATGCCAGGCCCCGGGAGTCCGCGGCGTGCACGGACACGTGCCTGGCGTCCGCCGGAAGCACGGCCAGTATCCGCACGGCGCGTGGGTCATCGAAGGGCAGGAGGATCACGCCCGGCGGGCGGGCGGCCCGCCGGGCGACATGGGCGAAGGCCCGGCAGAAGCGGCAGTCACCGTCGTAGAGGACGACGAGGGGCTTGCCCATGGACGTCAGGCGCTCATGCTCCGGAAGAGCGGGGTGACGTCGGCATCCGCGTCGTAGTACGGGTCATGACGGTACGGATCCGGGGATGCGCGGTGCGATTCCTCTGCGCCGCGTGAGATCGACACGCCCGCGGGGGCGACGAGCAGGATGCCCTGCGCGACGTCGGTCACCGAGCCCTCGAGCGCGGCGGCAACCCCGGCGCAGAAGTCACGGAGGCGCTCCTCCAGATCCCGGTCGATCGAGCGCATGTCGAGGAATACCGATGAGCCGCCCTTGATGCGGTCACCGATCTCCTGCGCGTCATTGAACGTGAGCGGGGTGATCATGTGGACCCGCATGGGGGCGGGCAGTGCGTGGACGGGCATGGCGCCTCCGGATCGTGGTTCCGCACGTCCTCTTCGCCGCCGGGGGCCCCGCTCCTACCCGGTGGCCGCCGGTGGATGCACCAGCATCACGGCGCAGGGCGAGTGGTAGGTGAGGTGCTGCGCGAAGCTCCCGAGCAGCATGTGCTCCACGCGGCCGCGATGTCGCAGCGAGATGATCAGGTCCGCGCCGACGCCCCGGGCCCACTCGGTGACCGCGGTGGCCGGGTGGCCCTCGAGCAGTACGCCACCCGACCCGGGGGCAAGGGCCACCATCTGCTCCATCCAGTCGCGCGCCGTCAGGGAATCGTCGTTGATCGCGTCGCTCGCCAGCCCACTGTAGGTCTCGATGCCCGGCTCCATCACGTGGACCAGGGTGAGGGCGCCGTCTCCCAGCGACCGCATGCGGATGGCGGCGGCGAGGGCGGCGTCACCGACAGGCGAGCCGTCGAGGCAGCAGGCGATGTGGCGGTAGGCGTCGGCCATGCCTGCAGGCTAAGCGATCCCCGTCGCGGGCGCCGGGATGGAGCGCGCAACGGCGAGTGCCGTTGCCTCGGGGTCGTCGGTGCCACGCACCTGCAGCCCGAACGCGCGGTCCCCGGCCTCCCACACGAGGAACGCCATGCCGCGGGCCCGCATCACGCCACCGTGCCCGTTCACGTCCACGGCACGGCCACGGCCGTCGGGTGTCTCCGGCACGGCCAGTGGCGCTGGGCACTGCCGCAGGAGGATCCGCGCACCCTCAGCCACAGGTGCCCATGCAATGGCGATGGATGGCGGCGCGAACGGATAGACGGCCTCCGGCTCGACCCGCACGGTCGTCTGCCGGAAGCCGTCGGGCAGCCACTCGGGCAGGATCGCCGTGTATCCCGCTTCGAGTTCCGCGGCCGGGAGACCCGTGACCGTATCCCCGGCGCCGAATCCCGCGGCCAGGCCGTGCGATGCACCCAGGCGGCCCTCAACGCGTCCTGCAACCAACGCGAGTTCGTGGACCCCCTCGCGCATCAGCCGACCGATCGGTTCACCATCCGGGGACAGGGCATCGATGGCAGCGATCTCCCGCTCCGGGGGCAGGCGACCGGCGACGATTCCGTCCGCATGCACCTCCACGGCAATGGACCCGCCGCCCAGGAAGGACACCCGAACGCGGTGCACGCCGGGCGCCACGCGGCCCAGCAGGATGCGGTCCGTCACGCCCTCCGCCGCGACGTCGCATGTCGCGCACGTGATGGGGCGGGCGGCGCTGGGCACGCCGGGAGGGCACCCGAGTCGTGCGCGGACAGTGTCATCCGCAGTTACCCACGCGGCGCGCATCCGCACGGGGACACCGGTACGGGACACCGCGACGCGCACCCCATCGTCCCCGTCCGGGGGGAGCACAAGGTCCACGGGGTGCCCGAGGGCAACGGCAAGGGCACCGGCATCGTCCGGCGTCGCGGCCATATCCGCACGTTAGCCCCCGGCCGAATACAGTAGGTACATGGACGAACTGCTCCGCCTCACGCTCGAAGCGCCTGACATCATCCTGATGCAGCGACCGGAGTCACCCGCCCTGGTGCACGGGCGCATCGACGCCGGATCGCATCCGATCCTCCAGGCGCTCTGGGACGACGAGGACGGCCCAAAGGGCTCCGCGCGAGTGGAGCGGGATGACGGGCGCATCCTGTGCCGGGCCGTCATCGAGACACCGGTGGTCGTCGAGGTGGTTGTCGACCTCGCGCTGCCGGAGGAACTCGCAGCCGGACTCGAGCGCAGGCCATCGGCCATGGTGATGATCTACCCCGACGACGACGCGCGCGCCGCGGGCCTGAGCGACTTCCGGACCGGCGGGGTGCGCGGGGACTGGGTGCGGCTGGGGATCGTCCTGCCCATTGCGACCACCGATCCGCTGCGCGCGGAGCAGCCCTAGAGGTACAGCAGGGGGTCCACGGCGGTTCCGGCGATGCGGACCTCGAAGTGCAGGTGCGGGCCCGTGGAACGCCCCGTATTGCCGACCTCGGCGATCACCTGTCCCGCCGCCACCGGCTGCCCGGGGACCACCAGGAAGCGGCTGAGGTGGGCATAGCGCGTGGTCTCCCCGGTGCCGTGCGCGATGATCACCAGGTTGCCGTATCCGGACTGGGCCTCAACCGTGACGGCGACCCCGGCCTTTGATGCCCGCACGGGGCGTCCGACCGGCGCGGCGATGTCCAGCCCCTCGTGCATCCGACCCCAGCGCGGGCCGAAGGGGGAGCTCACCTGCCCATTGGCGGGCCACAGGAAGCCGGCTGCCGACGGAGAGGTGTCATCCGGCTCGGGCACCGGGAAGCCGCTGAACGTGGCCGCAGTGCCGGGCCCAGTCGCGATGGCGCGTACCCGGACACGCAGCCGCCTCAGTACCCGTGCATCGGCGATACCGGTGGCGCGCACGCGCATCCGGCGCTGGAAGATCCGGACCCCTGCGCGCGTCCTGCGGTCGTATCGGCCGTTGAGCGGGACCCTGACGCGGGCCTTGCGAAGGGCCTTTTGCAGGCGGCCGACATCTCCGCCCCGCATTCCAGGGCGCAGCACCGGGCCGCTCGCGGTGGCAGGGCTTGCGGGCTTCCCCGCATCCGCCGGTGATGGCGGGGTGGCCGGGGATGCAGCGGCCGGCGCCGGCACTGCCGGGGCGGGCGCCTGGGAAGCCGCTCCGGTGGCCCCGGGCGCCGGGGGCTGTGGTGCCTGCGGCACGGGCTGCTGGGCCACGGCGGGGCCCGCGGCGGCCGACGACAGCAGCGCGACGCCGACGAAGATGGAGGCGATGCGACCCATGCGCGGGTGCACGCTAGCCGGATGCCCGGAGATGTAACGCACACGGGTTCCTTCGGCGCCGGCCGCGGTCGTCCTCGCCAATTTCGTCACGCCGAACGTGCCCGCAACGCCGATTGCCGCGCGGTTCGGCACAATCCGGGCATGTCCGACGCCCGAATCATGGTCAACGGGGCGATGATCGCCCCCGGCGCACCCGCCCTCGTTCCCCTGGATGATGGCCTTGTGCGGGGGGATGGAGTGTTCGAGGGGCTGCGCGTCTACGGACGGCGTCCACGCACGCTGGAGGCGCACCTCGACCGCATGGAGCGCTCGGCAGAGCGCATCCACCTGGACTTCCCACGCGATCTCATCCGTGATGAGATCGCGCGCTTCTGCGATGAGGCCTCGGCCGCCGAGTGCGGCCTCAGGGTGATGCTGACGCGCGGGGGGGCGAGGGTGCTGCGGGAAGAGCCGTTGCTGCCGGAGGCACCGGAGGGGTGGATCGTGCTGCCGGTGCCGCACCGCATCACCCCGCTGCTCGTGGCATCGAAGACGCTCAGCTACGCCGCGAACATGCAGGCCGCGCGCATCGCTGCGGCGGAGGGGGCCGATACGGCCCTGATGATCGACGCGGACAACGCAGGCGTGCTGGAGTGCCCGGTCGCGAGCTTCGTGTGGCTGGAAGGGGATGACCTGGTCGCCCCGCCGCTTGCCACCGCTGGTGTGTTCCCGCGGGCACAGACCCGTGTAGCTCGAGACCTCTCTGCGGTTGTTGAAGCGCGACCAGTCGCCCACCTCCC
>JAUROO010000141.1 GCA_030829765.1 Miltoncostaeales bacterium
ACTGCGCCCATCATCTTGATGTGGCCGCGGTAGTGGATGCTGCGCTCGCCGTTGGCCGGCGTGAACGCGCAGTCGAACACCGCGAGGTGCTCGTCCTTGAGCCCCGGCGCGCCCTCGATGGTCTCGTTCTCGTCGATGAAGGCCACGATCTGCTTGATGGCCTCCTCGTGGTAGCCGAGCTTCTCGAGGGCCTGCGGCACCGTGTTGTTGACCATCTTGATGACGCCGCCGCCGACCAGGCGCTTGTACTTGACGAGCGCGATGTCGGGCTCCACGCCCGTGGTGTCGCAGTCCATCATGAAGCCGATGGTTCCCGTGGGGGCCAGCACCGACGCCTGCGAGTTGCGGTAGCCGAAGACCTCGCCGCGATCGACGGCGGTGTCCCACTCGGCGCGCGCCGCGCTGAGCACGGCCTCGTCGCGCACCCGGCCGTCAGGGATGTCCTGCGCGGCGCGGCGGTGGCTGCGGATCACGCCGTTCATCGCCTTGGCGTTGGGCTCGTAGCCCTCGAACGCGCCCATGCGCTCGGCGAGGCGGGTGCTCATGGCGTAGGCGCGGCCGGTCATCAGCGCGGTGATGGCGGCGGCGTACTCGCGGCCCTCCTCGCTGTCGTACGGAAGGCCGTGGCTCATGAGCAGCGCGCCGAGGTTGGCGTAGCCCAGGCCCAGCTGGCGGTACTTGCGGGCGTTGATGCCGATCTGCTCGGTGGGGTAGCCGGAGCGGGCCACGATGATGTCCATGGCGGTGATGACCACGTCGACTGCCTGCTGGAAGTCGCCCACGCGGAACGCGCCGTCGTCGTCCACGAACTTCATGAGGTTGAACGAGGCCAGGTTGCACGCGGAGTCGTCGAGGTGCATGTACTCCGAGCACGGGTTGGAGCCGTTGATGCGGCCCGACACCGGGCAGGTGTGCCAGCGATTGATGGTGCTGTCGAACTGCATGCCGGGGTCACCGCACACCCACGCGGCCTCGGCGATCTCCTTCATGAGCTCGCGGGCCTTCATGGTCTCCATCACTTCGCCGGTGGTGACCGACGTGGTGTGCCAGTCGCCGCCGGCCTCGTAGGCGTACATGAACTCGTCGGTCATGCGCACGGAGTTGTTGGCGTTCTGGAACTGGATGCTGTTCCAGGCCTCGCCGTTCAGCCCCATGTCGTAGCCCATCTCGCCGAGGGCCCAGGCCTTCTTCTCCTCCGTGGCCTTGCAGTTCACGAAGTCGCGGATGTCCGGGTGGTCCACGTTGAGGATGACCATCTTGGCGGCGCGGCGCGTGGTGCCGCCGCTCTTGATGGCGCCGGCGCAGCTGTCGGCACCGCGCATGAACGACACCGGGCCCGAGGCCTCGCCGCCGCCCGACAGGCGCTCCTTGGACGAGCGGATGGCCGACAGGTTGATGCCGCTGCCGGACCCGCCCTTGAAGATGATGCCCTCCTTGCCGATCCACGACAGGATGGAATCCATGGTGTCCTCGACGGAGAGGATGAAGCAGGCCGAGCACTGCGGGTTCTCGCGCATTCCGACGTTGAACCACACGGGCGAGTTGAACGCGGCCATCTGGTTCACCAGCAGGTGCGCCAGTTCGTACTCGAACACCTCCGCCTCGTCCTTGGTGGCGAAGTAGCCCTCCTCCACGCCCCACGCCTTGAGCGTGAGCACCACGCGGTCGATGAGCTGCTTCACCGAGTACTCGCGCTCGGGCGAGCCCATCGCCCCGCGGAAGTACTTGGACGCCACCACGTTGGTGGCAAGCTGCGACCACGCAGCCGGCACCTCGATGTTGTCCTGCTCGAACACGCTGGTGCCGTCACCCGACGAGATGCCCGCGCTGCGGCGCTCCCATTCGATGAGGTCGTAGGGGTGCTTGCCCTTCTTGGTGAAGTGGCGCTTGAGCCCCAGTGCGTACTGGCGCTTCCCCTTGCCGGACTTTGTCGACTGCGCGCCGACGACCTCAGTCGCCATCAGGTGCCTCCTCGGGCGTGGTGTTGGTGGTGTCATCCTCGACCCCGAGCCCGCCCGCCAGGGCGCGCAGGCGCCGGCGCGGGGTGCGCTCGGCAGGTGCGGCCTCGGCGAGGAGCTCGAACATCTGGTCGTCGAGCGGGCGCTGCCCACGGGGCAGCGGGGGCTCCCGCTCCAGGCGGGTGAGTTCATCCGCGAACTCGTCGGTGTCCTCGAACTGCCGGTAGACGGACGCGAACCGCACGTAGGCGACGGTGTCGACGTCCTTCAGCCGCCGGAGGGCCAGCTCGCCGATGGCGTTGCTGGACACCTCCTGCTTCAGGCGGTTGCGCAGGCTCACCTCGATGTCGCGCACGGCGGCCTCCAGGTGGGCAGTGGGCACGGAACGCTTGTGGCACGCCCTTTGCAGACCCGACAGCAGCTTGTCGCGATCGAATGGCTCACGGTCGCCATTGCTCTTGATCACGATGAGCGGCATCTCCTCCACGCGCTCGTACGTGGTGAAGCGCCTGCCACATGTCTGGCACTCCCGCCGCCTGCGAATGGCGTCTTTCGTGTCGGGTACACGGGATTCCATGACGCGATGCTCGGAACCGTCACAATACGGACAGATCATGCGCGGTTTGCCGTTCCGGACACTAGGGGTGGGGTCAATGACATGGGGCGGCACACTACATCCAGTGTTGCGCACGATGCAAGACGCGACTTCGCGCCGATTGTTGCGAAGTGGCCGGAAAATGCACGAAAACCCGCGGAACGGCCGCCCGGTTGCGGGAATCCCCATGCGGGCGCCCCGGCGGCGCCCCCTCAGTCGAGGAAGCGCACCCTCTGGATGGGCCAGTAGATGAGCTCCGCCTGGCCGATCACGTTGTCCATGGGGGTGAACTCGGCGTCGCGCTCGATCCACACGTGGGCGTCGCACGAGCCCGGGCGGTTGTCGCCCAGCACCAGCACCTGGCCCTCGGGCACGGTGGGGAACGCCACCTCGTAGTCCGGCGTGATCGCATCGTCGATCACCAGCGGGCGCGCCGTGGACGCGCCCGGCTCCGTCACGTAGGTCACGTAGGTGTCGTCGCCCTCGCCCAGGGTCTCTTCCCGCACTCCGTCGGGGCCGAACGAGTTGGGTGCGGCCACCCGGCGCACGGCCAGCTCCCCGCCCGGACGCAGCGCCGGATCGGGGCTGGACGCCGAGATGGTGACGCGGCGCACGCTGACGGTGTCGCCGGGCAGGCCCACCACGCGCTTGACGAACGGCACGTCCCCGGGCTCGCTGCATGCCGCGCGCGCGCCCGCGGTGGGGTCGAACACCACCACGTCCCCGCGCGATATGCCACGCAGCTTGTAGATGACCCGGTTGGCGATGACCCGGTCGGGGGCGCGGTCGCCGGTGGAGTTGGCACCCTGGATGGCCGGGTACATCGAATTGGTGGGGATCTCATATGGCTTGGCGATGGAGGCCTGGATCACGAACGCCAGGGTGATGGCCACCGCCACGGGGAGGATGAGGTCCTTGACGAACTTCCTCATGCGTCGCCGTTGCCGCGGCCCCGGCGCATCACCACCAGGTACACCACGAAGGCCACGATGGCCAGGCCGGCGGCTACGAGGATGGCGATCACCACCGGGGGCAGGGCGTCGCCCTCCAGGTCGGCTGCCACCCCGTCGGCGCCGGTGGTGGCGGTGCCCTCCGCGCCGGTGATGTCCGACGATGCTGCAGCGGCAGAGGTACCACCGCAGGCCTCACCGGGCCGGCGGATGTTGGTGAGCTCGGCCTGGCGGATCACATCCACGGCCGCGCCGTACTGCTGCTGGTCGGGGCGGATCTGCTTCAGGGCCTCTTCATAGTCGGCCAGCGTGTAGCAGCCGTCGATCTGCCCGTTGTCCTCGTAATCGGCCAGCACCTGCTGACCGCTGCCGAACGCGGGCACGGCCATGATCCCCATTGCGAGCGCGATGAGGAAGGTCACGACTACGCTGCGGCGGATGGCGGCGGGGATCAACTCGGCGAGCGTAGCCGGTAACGGGGGTACCCGCTGAGCGGCGGGGTACGCCGCGAGCGCGCGGCGCTGGTCGGCGGCGTGGTGCTGCTGGCCTGCTGGACCGTGCTGACGGTGCTGAACGGCGGCATCGACCTGGGCGACGGCCTCGCAACCCGTGGGGCCACCTCGGCCATGCTGGCCGCGCTGGTGGCGGCGCCCTTCGCCGCATGGGCGCTGATGCGGGCACAGGGGCAGGCGGCGGCGCGCTCGGGCCCGGCGCTCCTGGCCATCGGTGGCGCGGCCGGACTGGCGGTGTGGGCGGGCATCTCGATCCTGTGGGCCCTGGCCGGCGACCTTGCATGGACCGAGGCCAACCGCATTGCGCTTGCGGGGCTGGCCCTGGTGATCGGCATCGGACTGGCGGCGGTGCTGCCGCGTGCGCCCGAGCGGTTCGCGGTGGGGCTCACCATCGCCGCCGCGCCGGTGGTGCTGTGGGCGCTGCTGGCCCGCGGGCTTCCCACGGTGTTCGGCAGCGACTTCGAGCCGTCACGCCTGCAGGCCCCGGTGGGGTACTGGAACGCCCTCGCGCTAGTGGCGGTGATCGCCGTGCCGGGGCTGCTGTGGTGGGCCGCGCGGCGCGGCGGGGACGACGCCGATGTGGTGGGCGCGGCCGCGGCGCTGTCGGTGGTGTTCACCACGATCCTCCTCACCTACTCGCGCGGCGGACTGCTGGCGCTGCTGCTGGTGCTGGTGATCGTGGTGGGGCTCACCCCCGGACGCCTGCGGCAGGCCGCGGCCCTGGCGGGCGGCATGGCCGGGGCGATCCTGCCCGCGTGGTACGGACTGAGCACCGATGCGCTCACGGACGATGCCCTTATCGCGGCCGATCGCAGCGATGCGGGGCTGGGCCTGATGTGGCGCGTGGTGGCGGGCCTCGTGATCGCCGCGCTCGTGGCGTGGGCGGTGCGCAGGGTGCTGGGAGGCGGGCGCCTCACCCGGCGCCGGGCGGCGGTCGGCGGCGTGGTGGTGGTGGTGGGTGCCGTGGCTGTGGCGGGGGTCTACGCGCTTGCGCAGCCGCGCGAGGTGGGCGCGTGGATCTCCGCGCGCACCGCCGAGGTCACCGGAACCTCGAGCGGACTCAACAACACGCCGGGTCGCCTGGGCAGCCTGGACACCAACCTACGCACCGAGTGGTGGGGCGAGGCCGCGCGGTCGGCCGGGGACAACCCGGTGATCGGCGAGGGAGCCGGGTCGTTCCCGCTGGTGCACCTGCGCGAGCGCTCGATCGGCAACGATCGCCTGAATGTGCGCCAGCCACACAACCTGGTGCTGGAAATCGCCTCGGGGCTGGGAATCGTGGGTGTGGCGCTGCTGGCCTGCATCATCGCCGGGGTGGCATGGGCGGCGGTGCGCGCGTGGCAGGCACACGCTCCACCGGAAGTGGCCCTGCCGCTGGCCGTCTTCGCGGCCTTCCTGCTGCAGTCGCAACTCGACTGGAGCTGGACCGTGCCCGCTCTCACGACAGCGGCAATGGCGGCGGGAGGCGTGGTGATCGCAGCGGCAGCACCCGGGCCCGCGCCGCCCGGCCGGGGGGTGCCCGGACCGGTGGTGGCGGGGGCGTGGGCGCTGGTGCCCGTCATCGCGCTCAGCGCGCTCGTGCCCTGGTGGAGCCAGGAGAAGGTGGCTTCGGGCAATCAGGCCATCTCCGCAGGGCAGCCGGCCATCGCCGAGGCGAGGGCCGCCGAGGCATCGGGGCTCAACCCACTGGCAGTGGAGCCGTGGCTGCTGCGCGCCCGTGCGGCCGCGCTGCTGGATGATCGCGTGGGCATGCGCCGGGCCGCGTTGCGCGCCACGGAGGTACAGCCGGCGAACCCCGCGGCATGGTCACTGCTGGCGGTGGCCTACGGGGACTCGCCGGAGGCAGATGCCGCATGGAGGCGGGTGCTCGAGCTGAACAAGTACGACGTGCGGGCCGCGGTGGCACTGGGGCTGGCCGGATGACCGACGCGGGCTCCACCCGCATCTTCGACTCCGGGGCGGTTGCGTACGACCGGTACCTGGTGCCGGCGTTCTTCGACGACTGGGCCGCTGATGTGGCACACCTGATCGGCATGCCGCGGGGCACCGTGCTGGACGTGGGGTGCGGCACCGGGGTGCTGGCTCCGCACCTGGCCACCGCAGGGTGGCAGGAGATCATCGGCGTGGATCCGTCGCGGGGCATGCTCGACCGGGCCGCCGCGCGGCGAGTGCCCGGAGCCCGGTGGGTACAGGGCACGGCCAACGCCCTGCCGGTGCCACCGGGCGGCGCGCACGGGCTGGCATCCAGCTTCGCGCTGATGTTCATGGACCACCCCGTGGCGGCGGTGCGGGGCATGGCCAGTGCGGTGCGAACGGATGGCCCGATCGTCATCTCCACGTGGGGATCGCTGGATGACCTGCCGGGAATGGCCGCCATCTGCGCGGCCCTGGAGCAGGTGGGGGGCGCGGGGGCATCAGGGCTGCTGCGACGGGCGTTCTCGATGGGCGACCCGCAGGAACTTCAGGGGGTCGCGCACGACGCCGGGCTGCCCGGCGCGCAGGTGGAGCGCCACGTGGTGACGGCGCGGTTCCCCGGCGCAGCGGCGATCGCCGATGCGTACGCCACGTCGCTGGGCCTGGACGACCCCGCCCGGGCAGGGGAGCTCACGCGTGCCCTGGCGCCGGCGCTCGCGCCCTTCACGCATGGCGGCCAGGTGGAATTCGAGATGGCGGGGTTCATCCTCACAGGAACCGGAATCGGGGGAGCCTGATGGCCGACATCGTGCTGCTGCACCCATTCCCGGTGGACCACACGTTCTGGGACGAGGTGGCACCGGTGCTGGAGTCCGCGGGCCACCGGGTGATCGCACCCGACCTGCCGGGCTTCGGAGCCCGGCCGGAGGAGCCCGGCTGGACGATGGACGCCGAGGCCGACCGGCTGGCCGACGAGGTGCCCACGGGGGCAACGGTGGTGGGCCTCTCGATGGGCGGGTACCTGGCGCTGGCGCTGCTGGCCCGGCGCCCGCAGGTGGTGGGCGCGCTGGTGCTGGCCGATACCCGGGCCGAGGGGGAGCCCCCGGACGGACTCGAAGCCCGGCGGGCGGCGGCAGAGGGCCTGCGGACATCGGGCAGCGGGCCCTTCCTCGAGGCTTTCATCCCACGGGCCATGTGGCCGGGCGCAGCGCCCGCTGCACTTGCCCGCCTCCAGCAGCTGGCCAGCGCGCAGTCGGCCGGTGCCATGGCCGATGCCACCATGGCCATCGCCGGCCGCACGGACCATGTCGCGCTGCTGCCCGTCATCCAGGTGCCCGCGCTGGTGGTGGTGGGCGAGCACGACGCCGTGACCCCGCCGGCCGTCGCGACCGCGATGGCGGCGTCCGTCCGCGGCGCGCGCCTGGCCGTGATGGGAGAGGCCGGGCACATGACGGCCCTGGAGTATCCGGCGGAGTTCGCCGACCTGGTGCTATCGCTCACCCCCGGCGGCCAATCGGATAATGCCTGCTCGTAGAGATGTTTTTTGACTGGGGTGGCCTGAGGGCGGTACCTTTAGGCTCATATGCCTTCACTTCCGCCTGCAATTGACCTCAACGTGACCACCAAGGGCGATGGCCCGCTGGTGGTGGCACTGCACGACGTCGGCCGGCCGGCCAAGGACCTGCAGAAGGCCCTGAAGCCGCTGCTCAGCGACCACCGCGTGATGATCCCCGAGCTCCGCGGGCACGGGGACTCCCCGTCCCCCGCCGGGCCGTGGAGCATCGACGACTTCGCGTCGGACGTCGCCCGCCTGGTGGCGGGCGAGGGCGGCGGCGCGGTGATGCTGGGCATCGGCCTTGGCGGTGCCACCGCCATGGCGCTCGCGCTGGGCCACCCCGGCCTGGTGAGCGGCCTGGTGCTGTCGGGCATCGGCCCGCGGGGCGAGGAGTCCGACGGACGCGACCGCTGGATGCTTATCGCCCGCGCGCTGCGCGAGCGGAACCGCGATGAGGGCCAGGCGCTGGCTGCCGAGGCCATGGCCACGCGCCCCGACTGGCGCGGCGCACTGGCGCAGGTGGATGCACCGGTGGCCATCATCGCCGGCGAGGACGACAAGGCCGTGCCGGCGCA
>JAUROO010000013.1 GCA_030829765.1 Miltoncostaeales bacterium
AGGCGGGGGAGAGCACTTTTTTCACTACTCCAGAAGTTGAAGCAGAAGAGACCGAGAGCGGGTGAGCGGAATCGAACCGCCATCAGAAGCTTGGAAGGCTCCTGCTCTACCGTTGAGCTACACCCGCATGCGACCGGCAGCCTAGCCGCTGCGGCCGCTCAGCCCCGCAGCGCCAGGCCCTCCTCGTGCAGGCGCCGGGCGCGCTGCATGTTGTCCGAATCGGGGCCCTCGCCCGCGCCCGGCACCTCCAGGATCACCGGCAGTCCCTGCAGGGCGGGGTGCCCCAGGATGCGCCGGAACCCGTCCTCGCCGATCAGCCCGTCGCCCAGGTTCTCGTGGCGGTCGCGGTTGCTGTCGAACTCGGTCTTGCTGTCGTTCAGGTGCAGGCACTTCAGCCGGTCGAGGCCCACCACGTCGTCGAAGTCGGCCAGTACCCGGTCGATGCCGCCCTCCTCGTGGATGGGGAACCCCGAGGCGAACATGTGCTGGGTGTCCAGGCAGAACCCCACGCGGTCCGGGTGCCCGGCGGCGTCGGCCACCGCGCGCAACTGCTCGAAGGTGCGGCCGATGGTGTCGCCGGCCCCCGCAGTGTTCTCCAGGTAGATGCCGCAGGTGCCCGGCACGGCATCCAGCGCCTCGGCGATTCCCGCGCCGATGCGTGCGATTGCCTCGTCGGTGGCGCTGCCCTTGCTCGATCCCACGTGCAGGACAATGCCCTCGAGGCCGAGCGCCTCGCCGATCTCCAGGTGCTGCTGCAGGCTCTCGATGGACGACCGGTAGATGTTGCGCGTCTTGCCCTTGGCGGGCGGCCCGGTGGGCACCTCGCGGTCGGGTGCGCCCAGGTTCATCAGGTAGAGGCCGTGGCTCACCAGGGGCCCCATGCCGGCATCAGCGGCCTTCTCGCGGAACGCCGCGATCTCCTCGGGCTTGTGGTTGATCGGCTTCCACGTGCGCGGGTTGTGCGTGAACACCTGCAGGCTCTCGCAGCCGATGGCCTGGCCCCGGTCGATGGCGTTGCTGATGCCGCCGCTGCTGGATACGTGCGCTCCGAATCTCATGTCGAGCATCCTATGCGGATCGCCCGGGGCGCCCAGCGGGTGCCGCTATCCTGCCGCCCGTGCATCACATGGATACCGCCGATGACCGCCCGCTGCGCGTGCGCTTTGCGCCCAGCCCGACCGGATCGCTCCACGTGGGCGGCGCGCGCACTGCGCTGTTCAACTGGCTCGCGGCCCGCCACGCAGGTGGTGCGTTCATCCTGCGCCTGGAGGACACCGACCGCGAGCGCTCCACGCCCGAGAGCGAGGCCGAGATCCTCCGTGTGCTCACGTGGATGGGCCTCGACTGGGACGAGGGCCCGTTTCGCCAGAGCGAGCGGGATGACATCTACCGCGAGTGCATCGACCGGCTGAAGGAGGCGGGCGCGGTGTACGCGGCGTGGGAGACCGCCGAGGAGCTCGACGCCATGCGTGCCGAGGCCCGCGCCAACAAGCGGGCGCCGGTGGTGCGCGGCCGGCGCGACCACACGTCGGAGGAGATCGCCGCCTTCGAGGCCGCGGGCCGCACCCCGGTATGGCGCTTCGCCGTACCGCTGCCGGGCGAGACCGTGATCGACGACATGATCCGCGGGCAGGTCACCTTCGACCACGCGCAGATCGAGGACTTCGTGGTGGCGCGCAGCGACGGCTCGCCCACCTACAACCTGGCCGCCGCCGTGGACGACATGGTGATGGGCATCACGCGCGTGATCCGTGGCGAGGATCACATCAGCAACACGCCCAAGCAGATGCTGGTGATCCGGGCGCTGGGCGGCGAGCCGCCGCAGTATGCGCATGTGCCGCTCATCCTGGGCACCGACCGCAAGCGCCTGAGCAAGCGCCACGGAGCGGCGTCTGTGGAGGAGCTTGAGGCCGACGGCTTCCTGCCGCAGCCTGTGCGGAACGCCCTGGTGCTGCTGGGCTGGAGCTACGACGACAAGACCACCACCTTCACGCTGGATGAGCTGGTCGAGAAGTTCGACGTGTCGCGCATCAGCAAGAGCCCCGCGGTGTTCGACCTGAAGAAGCTCGAGGTCATGAGCGGTCGCTACCTGCGGGCCATGGACCCCGCTGAGTTCGCCGACGTGCTCGTGGGCTACCTGGAGGGCACCGGGTACTTCGACGGCAAGGCCGCCGATGCGCCCGACCTGGCCCGCCGCACGGCGCCCCTGGTGCAGCGCAAGATGAGCCGCCTGTCGGAGTACGACCGCCTTGCCGGTTGGCTGTACCGCCCGGTGGAGTTCGAGCCCGAGGCGCTCGCCGCGCTGCAGGAGGACGTGAAGACCAGCATCCAGTGCATCGGCGGCGGCCTCGGCCGCGTCGAGGTGCTGGACGACTTCACCGTGGACAACATCAAGGACGCCCTGTCCGATCAGCTGCACATCCAGGGGCTGACCGCACGGGAGTTCCTGGAGCCCCAGCGCATCGCCGTCACCGGGCAGTCGATCTCCACGGGCATCTACGAGAGCCTTGCGCTGCTGGGCCGCGAGGAGTCGGTGGCGCGCTACCGCGCCGCCCTTGCCCTTCTGGCCGAGTCGTGGCAAGGGGGCGACTGATGGTGCGCCGCCTGCTGGCCGGGGGGCTCACCCGCGCCATCGTCATCCTGGGCGTGGCGTTCTTCGCGGTGTACGCCATCGTGGCGCTCATCCTGGCGCGCACCGGGCTGGCCAACGCCGAGGGCGTGGCCGCGGGCATCATGGCCTACCTCTTCATCATGGTGGTGGTGCTGCTGTGGCTGGCCGAGCGCCGTCGGCGCCCGCGCCCGGGGCCGGTGGCCGAGGAGTTCCTCATGAACAACCCCGGCGTGCGCGAGATGATCGGTGCGCCGGTCACCGTCACCATCCCGCAGCCCCCGCCGGCGGGGAAGGGGCCGGGGCAGGTCACCGTGGACGCCTTCCTCAGCGGTCCGGACGGCTCGGGCGAGGCCATGGTGGTGCTGGCCCGCATGGACCGTGGCTACCAGGTGCTGGGGGCCGATCTGGACGTGGCCGGGGTGCGGAGGTCGGTCACCGCCTGAGGGCCCCGGTACGCTCCTACCACGCAGGCGATCGGGGAGCATGCCGTGATCACGAGGTCCGTCCTGGCAATCGCAGCCGCCGCAGGCATCGCCACGCCCGGCGCGGCCCTGGCCCAGGCCCCGACGGGGCCCATCGTCCCCCCCGCGCAGGGCACCACCACCGGCGCCACGTGGTCCACCATCGACCTCGGCACGTGCTCCATTGCCACGGGCACCGCGGTGGTGAACGGCAACTGGGCCGGTTGCGCCTGGGCGGGCGCGGGCGCCCCCGACGTGGCGGTGAGCGCGTTCGGCAGCGTGTGGCTGGCCGGGTCGTCCATCGGCGCGCCCGGCGCGGCCATCACGGCACTGCAGCCGGTCGACCCCGTCACGTCCCTGCCCGGGTCCATCATGAACGTCACGGGCATCACCGCCCCGGCCGCGGCCGTGGCCGCCGGCGGCGCGCTGTGGTTCGCCGGGTCGTCGGCCAGTTCCAATAATGGCCACCACTCCGCTGTTGCCGTTGCGGTCACGCCCACGGGGGCGGTGCGCCACCGCTTCCGTGGACCGGTGTCGTCCTACACGGCCAGCGGGCAGTCCATCGCCTATGGCGCGGGCGCCGTGTGGCTGGGAGATGACGCCGGCCGCATCTACGCGCTGTCGCCCACCCGCGGCTCGCTCATCCGGCAGATCCGCACGCCCAACACGTCGGGCCTCGCGGTGTCGTCGGCCACCGGCACGCTGTGGGCCACGGGCACGCGCGGCCGATCGGTGCGCGTGTTCTCCACCGCCACAGGGGCGCAGCGGAAGGTCTTCGGCGTGGTGGGCTCGCCGAACGCCGTGGTGAGCGCCGGCGGGAGCATGTGGGTGTTCACCCAGCGGTACCTGTACCGGTACGACCCGCGCAGGCTCCGCCAGACGGCCCGCTACGCGATGCCGCCCTCGCAGAGCGGCTGGCTGGGCGCGGTGTCCGGGCCCGGCGGGCTGTGGGCGTCCAACTGGGTGGCGCAGGTCGTGCGCTTCAACACCTCCACCCGCACGTTCGACGTCGATGCGCGGTGGAGCAATCAGAACTTCAGCGGCCCCCTGGCGAGCGCCGGGGGTTCGGTGTGGGTCCCGGACCGCAACAACTCGCCGTTCCCCGTGGGGCACGCCGTCACGCGAATCACGCCGACCGGCTCCTGAGCGCCGGCGTTCGGGCCCCCATGCATCGGGGGCCGGTACGTCGGGGCAGGATGCCGCTGGTAGCCTCGCCCCGCACGGGACGTGGCGCAGCTTGGTAGCGCACCTGCTTTGGGAGCAGGGGGTCGCGGGTTCAAATCCCGCCGTCCCGATGCGGCCGGGGGGCTA
>JAUROO010000014.1 GCA_030829765.1 Miltoncostaeales bacterium
CGGAAGGCCGCGGAGGTGGCCGACGTCCGAACCCAGATCGAGGAACTCGACACCCGCCTCGAGGACCTCCGGCGTGACCGCCGCGAGCGACGTCAGGCCGGCCGCGCAGGCGGCATCACCTGCCCGCAGTGCGGCACGCGGTCACCGGCGGGATCGAACTTCTGCGGGGCGTGCGGCACGGCCCTGGTGCCGGCGGCTGAGGTGGACGATGCCCCGGATGACGCACAGGCGACGACGGTGATCGTGGACGAGCAGGTGACGACCGTAATCGTCGAGGTGGAGGCCGATCCGCAGCCGACGACGGCCATCCCGCCCCGGCCCGGCGGGGACGACTGATGCCGGAGAGCCCATACCCCGGCCCTCCCCCGCCCGGCCCGGACGGAGGCTCCGGCCCCGCGGACGACAACGCACCCGCGGAGTCCGGTGCACCGCCGGCACCGACGTCCTGCGCCGTCTGCGGCGCCGAGCTCGACCCCGGGCAGGCGTACTGCCTGGAGTGCGGGTCGCCGACTCCCGCGGCCCCGCGGCTGCGCCGGGGCACCGGGGGCCTCGCCCTCGTGGCAGCCGGACTGGCGCTGCTCGGCGCCGGCGCGGGTGCGCTGGCCTACGTGGCATCGTCGGACGGCGACTCCGCCGCCGTCGCCCCCGCGCCGGGCACCACGTCGATCATCACGGTGCCGACCGTGCCGACCCCGACGACCGAGACCGACTCGAGCCTGCCGGGTGACGGCACCGCCACCACGGGGACCCTGCCCATGGACACCACGTTCACCACGCCGCCCGTGGACACCACGTCGTCCCTGCCGGTGGATACCACCGCAACCCTTCCGGACTCCGGGATCGTCACCGAGACCGGACCTGCGGGTGGCGGCCAGACCACCGATGAGTTCCCCACCGATGACGGTTCGTTCGTCGACCCGGGCGACGGCGGAACGGGGGGCGGAACGGGAACCGACGACTGGCCGGCGGGCACATCGGGCTGGACCGCGATCGTCGCCAGCGACCGCACCGAGTCGGGCGCGCGGTCCGCGGCCAGCCGCCTGCAGTCACAGGGGCAGCCCGGCGGGGTGCTGTGGAGCTCCGATCACCCGCCACTGAACCCCGGCTACTGGGTGGCCTTCTCGGGCACGTTCACCACGCGCTCCGAGGCCCTCTCGCACGCACGCACGCTCGTGGCCAGCTGGCCCGGTGCATATCCGCGGCAGGTCGACTCCTAGAACCGCGCGCCGCTTCCGGTCAGCCCGGAAGGCGGACGGGCACATCGTCGCCGGTACTCCCCGCGTCGGGGAGCAGCACGAGGCGGGCAGGGCCGGATCCGGTCGCCCGCACCGATACGCGGCCTGCCGCATCGACCGTGCCGCGACCCGCCACGCGCCGGCCGATGCGGACCTCCGCCTGCGCTCCCGGGGCGGGGGGACGGGTTCGCGCCCGCACCAGGGCGCGCCCGCCGGACGGGCGGGCCGACGCCCCGGACAACCGCACCGGCCGCACCGGCGTGCCGATGCCGGCCACCACGAGGCGCCGTCCGGGTCGCGGCGCGAGGGTCACATCCATCACCACCCCATCCGGTCCGGGACGAATGGGCACGTGTACCGCCGTCCATCGCGACCACTCCGCGCTGCGCCGCACGGTGCGGGCGCCCGCGCGGGCGCGCACGGCGCCCGAACCCCGCACCACCAGGCCCAGGCGCGACACGTCCCCGGGCACATCCAGCGACGGGGTCCGCATGGCCAGCACCCCATCGCGCGAGCGCACGCCCTGCCGGCCCCATGCCCGGATGATGCCCGGAAGTCCCCGAGCGACCTGCCATCCCGGGAGGACCTCCTGCACCGGTCCCACCGATCTCACGTACAGCCGCCGGCCGAGGGAGGTGATCGGGTCGAGCACGATATGCACCGTCCGGCCCCGCACCGCGCCGACGGGCACATCGTGCACGCGCACGGCCCGCGTGGGCTCGATGGAGCCCAGCGCGACCTCCGGACCGCCGTCCAGCGGGCGGGCCCGGACCTCGATCAGGGCGTTCGCGCCCGGGACGCCCAGCCTCACCGGTAGGGATTGCCCGGTGACGGGGACGGTGACCGGCGGGGTGACCACGCTGGTGTTATCCGCCGCCTGCACCAGCGGCCCGCCCACCAGGTCCAGCGACGGCCCGATGGCGCCCCAACCGGCGAGCCCATCGGCCAGGTCGCCATTCGACACGGTGAGCAGGTCCTGGCCCGGCGCGACGGGCGGAGGCGCGGCCACCGCCCAGGCACCCGCCGGTGCGGCAGCGATGGCGGCGAGGGCGAGCAGATGGCGCAGGACGGTCCTTCCGGGTCGGGGTTAGATTGCCCGACCATGGTAGATCCCACCCGGGGCGACGCCCCCTTGGCGCTGGTCGGAGTTGACGTGGGAGGCACATTCACCGACGCCGTCGCGGTCGCGGACGGCCGGGTGCATGTGGCGAAGGTCCCGACCACGCCGGATGATCAGGGCGAGGGCGTCATCCGCGCGGTACTCGCCGCGCTCGCCGCGGCCGGAAGGGCGCCCGCAGATGTCTCGCGCATCGCGCACGGGATGACCGTCGGCACCAATGCGATGCTCGAGGGCACCGGCGCGCGCACGGCGCTCGTGGCCACGGCCGGCCTGGAGGACGTGCTCGAACTGCGCCGTCAGGACAGGGCATCCCTCTACCGGCTCGACCTGGACCACCCGCCGCCCCTGGTGCCGTCCGATCGCGTGATCCCCGCGGCGGAACGCATGGGCCCTTGCGGCGTGATCACCCCGCTCACCGAGGACGGGATCGAGGCCGTCGTCGATGCGGTGCGCCGCGCGCGCCCCGAGGCGATCGCCGTGGGGCTGCTGTTCGCATATGCGGATCCCACGCACGAGCGCCGGATCGCCGCGCGCCTGCGGGAGGCGATGCCCGGCGTTCATGTGTCGGCGTCATCGGACGTGCTGCCGGAGATCCGCGAGTACGAGCGGATCGCCACCACCGTGCTGGACGCGTACCTCACGCCGGTGCTCGCCGAGTACCTCGGGGCGCTCGGCCGGCGCGCACATGTGGCCGGCCTGCCGGCCCCCGGCATCATGCAGTCGAATGGAGGCCTCCTGCCCCTCGACCATGCGGCCTCCCACGCATCCCGCACGGTGCTGTCGGGCCCGGCCGGGGGCGTGGTGGCTGCGGCGGACGTGGCGCGGGCGGATGGGGCACCCGTTGCGCTCGCCTTCGACATGGGAGGGACGTCGTGCGACGTCGCGCTCATCCGCGACGGCGCGCCCGGGCGCGCCCATGGCCGCGTGGTGGCCGGGCATCCGGTGCACCTGCCCATGCTGGACATCGAGACGGTGTCTGCCGGCGGTGGCAGCATCGCATGGGCAGATGCCGGCGGGGCACTCCGGGTGGGACCTCGGTCTGCCGGCGCTGTGCCCGGCCCGGCCGCGTACGGGCGCGGCGGGGTACGGCCCACGGTGACCGACGCCAACGTGGTGCTCGGACGCCTCGGCGGGGACCTCGGCATCGGCGGCACCATCGGGCTGGATGAGCGGGCCGCACGTGGCGCCGTGGAGGCGCTTGCCGTGGAGCTCGGGATCACCCCCGAGGGCTGTGCCCGGGGGATCGTGGACGTCGCGGTGCAGCAGATGGTCGCCGCACTGCACGTGGTGAGCGTGGAACGGGGCGTCGATCCGCGCGGGGGCGTGCTGATCGCCTTCGGCGGCGCCGGCCCCCTTCATGCGTGCGCGGTCGCGGAGGGCCTCGGGATGTCGCGTGTCACCTGCCCGGCCACTGCCGGGGTGCTGGCCGCCCTCGGGATGGTGGTGGCCGGGGAGCGACGCGATCACGTGCAGAGCGTGCTGCTGCCCGTGACGGAGGGGTCCGGGCTCGCCGCCGCGACGGCGCCCCTCATCGAGCGGGCGCAGGGTGAGGTACCGGACGGGCGTGTGGAAGTGGCGGTGGACTGCAGGTATGCCGGGCAGAGCCACGCCCTCACGGTTCCCTGGGACCCCGCTGAGCCCGAGTCCGAACTGGCCCGGGCGTTCCACGACGCCCATGCGCGTGTGGCCGGCGGCGCGCTCCCCGGTACCCCCGTGGAAGCGGTATCGGTGCGGGTGGCAGCCATCACGGATGGGCCCGCGCCCGCACTCCACCCCGACGGCTCGGGGTCCCATGAGGTGGACGGCCCCGCGACCGTGGCGATGGACGGCAGCACCTGCTGGGTTGCCGACAGGTGGACCGCCGCAGTGCACCCCGACGGCACGATCCGGATGGAGCGGCCGTGAGCGGGCTGGACCCGGTCGGCCTGCAGGTATGGGGCGCGGCGCTTCGCGCCGTGGCCGACGAGATGCAGGCGGCCCTGGTGCGATCGGCCTTCAGCGTCACGATCAAGGAGCGCAGGGACTGCAGCACCGCGCTGTTCGATGCATCTGGCCTGATGGTTGCGCAGGCCGACTCCATCCCGGTGCACCTCGGCGCGATGCCTGAGGCCGTGGCGGCCGTGATGGCCGCGGGTGCCAAGCCCGGTGAGGCATGGATCGTGAACGACCCCTTCACGGGTGGCACGCACCTGCCCGACCTCACCGTGGTCTCGCCCATCGCGGTGGATGGACGGCCGCTGGCCCATGCCGTCACCCGCGCGCACCATGCAGACGTCGGCGGGATGACGGCGGGCTCAATGCCGGCCGGGGCCACCGAGCTCCTGCAGGAGGGCCTCGTGATACCCCCGGTGCGCCTGGCCGGCCCCGGGGGGATCGATCGATCGGTCATGGAGATCATCCTCGCCAACTCACGCACGCCCGCGGAGAGGCGTGGCGACATCGCCGCGCAGGTGGCCGCGCACGACCTGGCCGCGCGGCGCATGGCGGAGCTTGCCGGCGCACGTGGGGGCCCGGAGGCCGTGGCGGGTGCAATGGAGGCGCTACTCGCCTATGCGGAACGCCGCACGCGCGCCGCCATCGCCGCGATGCCGGACGGGCAGTGGGCACGCGCAGAGGCCCTCGAGGGCGATGGCGTCACCGACGATGACCTGACGATCCACGTCCGCGTGACCGTGAAGGGCGATTCCATGTGCGTCGACTTCACGGGGACGGATGCAGCCGGGCCGGGCAACCTGAACTGCCCCATCGCCGTCACGCGGTCGTCGGTGTTCTTCGCCGTGCGCGTGGCGACCGACCCGGACATCCCCGCCTCTGCGGGTGCCTACGCCCCC
>JAUROO010000142.1 GCA_030829765.1 Miltoncostaeales bacterium
CCATGAACGTCACCACCAGCCGCGCTACCGACCCGTCCCGGATCCGCGCCGATGTGCTGGTGGTGCCCGTGGCCTCCCCCCCGGGCACTCCCGACGGGGGACTCGCCGCGGTGGGTGCATCCCTCGGCGGCCTCGTGTCGGCGGTCATCGCCGATGGCGAGGTCACCGGTGCGGCGGGCCAGGTGCGCGTGCTGCACACGCGCGGCGACCTGCCCGCGGCCCGCGTGCTGCTGGCGGGCGTCGGCGACGACCCCGATCGGGGCGCGTGGGCCGCCGCCGGGCGGGCAGCGGCACGCGCCGCGCGGGATGCCGGCGCGCGGCGCATCGCCCTTCTGCCCGGGAACGACGCCGATGCGGGCGACGTCCGTGCGATGGCAGAGGGGCTCGCCACGGGGGCATGGAGGCTCGACGCCTTCCGGTCGGGTACCGGCAGCCGACGGGCGTCCCGGGCGGCCGACCCCGATGTGATCGTGGCGGGTGGCGCGATGCCGCCCCGGGCCGCCACCGCGGTCGGCGCCACGGCGGAGGCGGTCAACCTGGCCCGGGAACTCGCCGAGACACCTTCCAACCACATGACCCCGACCATCCTTGCCAAGCGCGCCCAGAAGGTGGCGCGTGGCCGGCGCAGCCTGTCCATCGACGTGCTGGGCCCGCGGGAGCTCACCAGCCTCAAGGCCGGCGCCCTGCTGGCCGTGGCCCAGGGCTCGGCCGAGCAGCCGCGCATGATCGTGATGCGCCACCGTCCGCCGAAGTCCGCTCGCCGCACGCGCGAGGTGCTGGGGCTGGTGGGCAAGGCCGTCACCTTCGACACCGGGGGCATCTCCATCAAGCCGTCGGCGGGCATGGAGGAGATGAAGATGGACATGGCGGGCGGCGCGGCCGTCATCGCGGCCATGGGCCTGATCGCCGACCTGGAGATCCCCGCCGAGGTCATCGCCGTGGTGCCGTCCACCGAGAACATGCCGAGCGGCACGGCCATGAAGCCGGGCGACGTCTTCACCGCGATGAACGGCCGGACCATCGAGGTGACCAACACCGACGCCGAGGGCCGGCTGATCCTCGCCGATGCCCTCACCTACTGCGCGCGGCAGGGCGCCACCCGCATGGTGGACATGGCAACGCTCACCGGCGCCATCGTGGTGGCGATCGGCGAGGTCTACGCGGGGCTGTTCGGCTCGGACCCGGCGTTCACCGAACTGGTGCGCGAGGCCGGGGACGAGACCGGCGACCTCTGCTGGCCCATGCCCCTGCACCCGGGCTATGACCCGCTGGTGAAGAGCGCCGTGGCCGATCTGAGCAACTCGGCCAAGAAGCGCCAGGCGGGCGCCGTGTACGCCGCCCGGTTCCTGCGCGAGTTCACCGAGGGCACGCCGTGGTGCCACGTGGACGTGGCCGGCACCGCGATGCAGGGCGACCACGCATCCGGGTTCGGCGTGCGCCTGGCCGCCGACGTGGCCCAGCGGGTGGCGCGTCTCGGGTGAGGCGCCTCCTCGCGTTCGTCCTGCTGATGGCCGCCGCCGCGGGGGTGGCCTTCCTCCTGCTGCGCACCGTCGCACGCACGGAGGTGACCGACGTCTTCACGGCCCCGGCACCCGTCGGCGAGGTGGCCATCGAGACGGGATCGGGCGGCGTGGCAGTGGATGCAGGCCCCGATGACGCGCTCACCGCCCGCATCACCCGCGGCTACGCGTTCTTCGCGCCGGAGGTGACCACGACCTATGCAGACGGGCGCGTGGTGCTGGACACCGACTGCCCCGTGCTCGGGGTGCTCACCGGCTGCTCGGTGGACTTCGACGTGATCGCCCCCGCGCCGGCGGGCGTCAGCGCCACCAGCACGGCCGGCGCGGTGCTGGTGTCCGGCATCGCGGGATCCACGAGGGCCAGCAGCACGGCGGGGGCCGTCACGGTGCTCCGCGCCCGGGCGCGCGATATCCGCGCCTCCAGCACCGCGGGCGATGTGCGGGTGGAATCCGATTCCGCCCCTGCGCGCGTGGAGGCCACCACCACGGCCGGCAGCGTGACGGTGGTGGTACCCGGCGGCGCCTATCGCGTGGATGCGAGCGCCGGCGCGGGGTCCGTGGCCCTCGAGGGCATCAGCGACACCCCGTCGGCCACGTCGGTGATCATCGCGGATGCAACCGCTGGCAACGTGACCATCCGCGCGCGCTGAGGGTCAGCCCAGGCGGGCCTCCAGGCCGTCGAGCAGGGCCTCCAGCCCGAACTCGAACACATCGGCCTCCCCGCGGGCGATGTCGGTGAACACCTCCACCAGCAGCGGCTCGTCGAACTGCTCGGCCGACTCGCCGTCCTCGACCGCCGAGGCCTCGCCCAGGGTGAAGCCGATCGTCCAGCGCGACACCACGCGCACCGCGCGCAGGGCGTCCTCGCGCGCGAACCCGGCGTCCTCCATCGACGTGAAGAGCGACCCCACCAGCACCGTGCTGCTGCGGTAGGCCACCGAGGGGCGCGCCGCGATCATCGCCACCACGTTGGGATGCCGCGACAGGGCGTCGCGGTAGGCCCGGGCGAAGGAACCCATGTCCTGCCGCCAGTCGTCGCACAGGTCGAGGGATTCCACGAACTCGGCCTGCACCATGGCCACGACGCCGTCGAGCATCTCGTCCTTGCCGCCGGGCACATGGTGGTACAGCGACATGGCCTCCACCC
>JAUROO010000143.1 GCA_030829765.1 Miltoncostaeales bacterium
ATTCGAGCGGGATGCGGATATCGGCGGTCTGGTCGGTCATGGCGCGGAACATACATGGGGAGGGGCGGCGCGCGGTGCCGGAGAATATGTGTCACTACTCTGGGCAGGCGGGCGACGGGCGGAGGGCACCATGCGCATGAGGATCCCTTTGGCGGGGGCGGTGGCCACCGCCCTGCTGATCATCCCGGCGACCGCGCTGTCGGCCAAGGAGGACGTGGCCTTCACCTCGGCGGGGGTCATGCGCCACGCCATCATCAGCCCGCCGGCATCGGGTGGCGCCCGGCCGCCCGTGGTGATGGTGTTCCCCCGCGAGGGCACCACGGCCCAGGACGCACTCAACCGCTTCGGGTACTCCATCAACCGCGCGGGCGCGGTGGCCGTGGCGCTGGACGCCCTGCCGTGTGCGGCGCTGGCCGACCAGCCGTGCTGGTACCCCATGCAGGCCGACCGGCGCGCCGCGGATGCCACCGCGGTGACCGACCTGATGAACATCCTCGACCGGCGCACCGACATGGACAGCACCCGGCTGGTCACCCTGGGCGAATCCAGCGGCGCGGCGTTTGCCGTGGCCATGACCCGCAGCCTGCCCAGCCGCATCGACGGCGCCCTCGGCATCTCGGCGTTCGACCCCACCCGCCGGGTGATGCTCGATCCGGCCACCCAGCAGGTGCTCATCCCGGTCACGCTTGGCGACAACTCGCGCATCAGGAAGCAGCGCTACCGCGAGCACATCACGCTCATGCGCGGGTCGTCCGACGCCGTGGTGCCGCCGAAGCTCACGATGCAGCTGCGCGACCGCCTCGCGCGTGCCGGGTGGACGAGCGACTACCTCACGCTCATCACCGTGCCGAAGGCCCCGCACGGCTCGGCGGCGCTCGCGGCCCCGCGGCGCATCACGCCGGCGCTCCGTGACCTCATCCGCCATACGCTCGACCTGGACGTCGAGGCCGGCCAGGTGAAGCGCCTTGCCGCTCTGGGCTACCTGCCCCCGAAGGCCACGCCGTCGAACACCTCCGACTACGCCCTGTCGCAGGCCGTCATGGCGTTCCAGGGATGGAACGGGCTCGAGCGCACCGGCCAGGCCGATGCCGTCACGCAGAAGCGACTGTCCACGGCCGGCCGTCCGACGGCCCGTCGCAAGGGCGGCGGCAAGTGGCTTGAGGGCAACATCGGCAAGCAGGTGGTTCTGCTGGTGAACCGGGGGCGCGTGGTGCGGGCCATCCACTTCTCAAGCGGGTCCGCGGGCAACACCCCGCGCGGCACCTACAGCATCTTCCGCAAGGAACTCATGAGCTGGTCCATCCCATTCAGCTCGTGGATGCCGTATGCGTCGTACTTCACGGGCGGTTTCGCCTTCCACGAGTACCCGGACGTACCCGGCTACCCGGCATCGCACGGGTGCGTGCGCATCGCATCGCCGTTCGCGCCGTATCTGTACGAGTTCGCCTCGTACGGCACGCCCGTCCATATGTACTAGGTGCCGTCGCGCGGGCGGTTGCCCGGGATCCTGAGAGACGCCAGTAGTCCCAGGAACACAAAGCCGGCGGCGGTCCAGCCCACCACCTGGACCGCATCGGCGAACGACTGGTCGAGGGCCGGCGCCAGCGGAGCGGTCTCGGGCGCTGATGACAGCTTCGGTATCGCGGTGCCGGCCGATGCCTTCACCGCCGTGGCGATCTGCTCGGCCTGCGGGGCCGGCACGCCCTGGGCCTCGACGGATGCGGTCACCTGCGATGTCACGGCCAGGGCGAGGGCGACGCCCAGCACGGCGGTGCCGAGCGCCGACCCCACCTGCCGCAGCGTGGACTGCATGGCGCTCGCCTGCCCGGATTCGGCCACGGGAACGTCCTGCAGCGCCACGTTGGTCAGCTGCGCGGTGGCAAAACCCACGCCCAGCCCGTACACCGCCAGCGGCGCCACGAACACCCACGGCGATACCCCGGGGGCCACGACGAATGCGAACCACAGGATCCCCGCGATCTCCAGCACCATCCCCAGCTGCACGATGCGGTGCCCACCGAGCTTCCGCGACACCGGCGCGGCCACTCCGCCCGACACCATGGCGCCTGCCGCCAGGGCCAGGATCACCAGGCCGGCGCCCAGCGCGCTCATTCCCAGAACGTTCTGCAGGAAGAGCGGGATCACGAAGATCACGCCGAACTCGCCCAGCGACACGATGAGGATGGTCACCCCGCCCCACCGGAACGTGGGCAGCCGGAAGAGCGCGAGGTCGATGAGGGTGGTCTTGCCGCGCCTATTGCGTGCCTGGGTCCAGCCGACGAAGGCCAGGAGCAGCATCACGCCCAGGGCCAGCGCCCACGGCACGGGCGAGGCGGGCAGCGGCCACCAACCGGGGGCCTCCGCCGTGGCCGACCACCAGCCGTAGGTCTCGCCCTCGATCAGGCCGAACACCACCAGCGCCAGGCCACCGGAGATCAGCAGCACCCCGAACCAGTCGCGCAGGCCCGGTGCGCCGGGCTCCTTCGACTCGGGCACCAGCAATAGTGCCCCCACGATCACCAGCAGCGCGAGTGGCGGGTTGATCCAGAAGATGAGCCGCCACGAGAAGTCGGTGGTCAGCCAGCCGCCCAGCACGGGGCCCACCGCGGCCATGCCGGCGATGGTGGCGCCCCAGATGCCGAACGCCGCGGCTCGGTCGCGGCCGTGGAAGTTCGCGTTCACCAGCGACAGGCTGGTGGGCAGCACCAGCGCTCCACCCACGCCCTGCAGCGCGCGCGCCAGCAGCAGCATCTCGGCGCTCTGTGACAGCGCGGCAAGCACCGACGCCAGTGCGAACACCACCACGCCGGCCACGAACAGGCGTCGCCGCCCGAACTTGTCGGCCGTTGCCCCCACGGCGATCAGCAGCGCCGCGAATACCAGGGCGTAGAGGGAGTTGGTCCACTCCGCCTCGCTCAGGTCCATCTGCAGGGCGTCGATGATCTCCGGCAGGGCCACGTTCACGATCGTCCCGTCGATGACGATCAGCGACACGCCCAGCGCCAGCACGGGCATGATCAGCCAGCGGCTCCGGCCCTGGAGGGTCAGCGGCATTCCGGCAACCTACAGGCGGGATATCACCCCGGGGCGCAGGTGCACGCCCTCCGGGCGACACCGTCGCCGCGTACGTACACGAGGTCGTCACGGCGCGGCGCATCCGTGGCGGCGAAGGCAGCGGCTTCGTCCAGTTGCGCGGGGGAGACCAGGGACCGCAGTGCGTCCACCACCACGCGTTCGTAGACGACAGGGACTGCCGCGCCGTCTCTAGGGCGCCGCAGCAGGTCGTCGCGCGGCACCGCGGTCAGGGCCGTCACGTCACCGCCGTCGGCGCAGCGCACCCGCACATGCCCTAGCCGGTAGGAGCGCTCGCGCGCCCGGATCACGGCAAAGTCGTCATCGCCGATGGCGATGAGCCCGCCCAGCACCGACGCCCCGGCCCGGGGGCGGATGCCCACCACCACGCAGCGCGCGGGCACGCCGCCGCAGGCGGTGCAGGCGTACGAGCCCGATGCGCGATTGTCGATCGCCACGAACCAGCCGCGCTCCCAGTCCGGCAGCCGCGCCGGCTCGGGGTGGACGGCCCGCCCGAGGACCTCCGACGCGGTGCCGACATCGCACAGTGAGCCGTAGGCAAAGAAGAACACGGGCACACGCTAGGGGTACCTCTCATCATGCGTGCGGCTGAGCTATCCGGCAACCGGGGCGGCTGCCCGGCGCGCTCCGGCCATCACGCGGGTGCAGGCCCTGCTGCGAGACGCTCGCGCGTTGCCGGCGGATGCCACGAGCACGGTGCAGCTGCGTCCGCGGGCCTTGTTGGTCATCTTCATCCGCACGGTGCGGGTGATGGAGGCTCCGGGGGCGAGCGAGCGGACAGACCAGGCAGCGGCCTTCGTGCGCTTGGGTGCGCGCGCGGACCGCTTCGCGGATGCCTTCGAAGTGGTGCGGGCGGCTCGTGCGCGAGCAACGAATGTGGCTCCTGCGGGGACGGCCCGCCAGCGCATCGTCGCCGGAGGGGTGTTGCGGAATCGCACGCCGTGGGCCACCTCGCTGCTGACGTTCTTCACGGTGATGCGGTAGACGACGAATCCGCCCCGGCGAACGCGCGTGGTGCCGCGGATGGAGGCCCGCAGTGCAGCCGGCGCCACCTGGGGCGCTGCGCTGGCGGGAGCGATCGCCATGGGCTGCGGGGCCGGTGCAGGCTGTGCCGCCGGTGCCTGCGGCGCCCCGGCGACAGGCTGCACGACCGGGCGCCGGACGTTGTTCGGTGACTCCGGCGTGGGCGGGTTACCCGACTCGGTCTCCGGCTCCCCCGGACCCTCCGGCTCCCCCGGACCCTCCGGCTCCCCCGGACCCTCCG
>JAUROO010000144.1 GCA_030829765.1 Miltoncostaeales bacterium
CATCGAACCGCTCATCACGAAGGCGGCGCAGCGACGGAGGTTCCGGAAGGGCGTCGCGAAAGCCCGGCAGCGCGACAACCTGCAGGCGCTCGGCAAGCTCGCCACCACCAAGGCGGACGGCGACCTGCACATCGTGGACCAGCCGCCGCTCCTCACCCACGTCCCCCTGGAGGGCGACGCCCGCGCAGTGGTGGAACGGATCACGGAGCAGTACCGCGACACCCTGGCCGACGACCGCCGGCACGTCTTCGACCGGTACCGGTTCGCCGACAGCGCGCGCAAGGTGGTGGGCGTGGGCTCCGTGGGCCTGGATGCCCGCATCGCGCTCTTCAAGGGCCGCGACGATGCCGACCCGCTGTTCCTCCAGATGAAGGAGGCCCGCGCATCGGTGCTCGCGCCGTATGCGGGCCGGAGCCCGTACCGCCACCAGGGCCACCGGGTGGTGGAGGGACAGCGCCTCATGCAGGCGGCCAGCGACATGTTCCTGGGGTGGTACACGGGCGCCAACCGGCGCCAGTACTACGTGCGGCAGTTGCGCGACATGAAGGGATCCGCCGATGTCGCGGCGATGGACGCGAACTGGCTGGCCGGCTACGCGCGGCTGTGCGGGGGCACCCTCGCGCACGGCCACGCACGGGGCGGTGACGCCTGCGTGATCACCGGGTACCTGGGGTCGGGCACCCGGTTCGACGAGGCCATGGCCGACTTCGCCCGCGACTACGCGGCGCAGTCCATCGCCGACCATGCCGCGCTGGAGCAGGCCATCCACGACGGCCGCGTGGTGGCGGAGGCGGGCGTCTAGGAGTCCACGGGGGACTCTGAGGTGCCGCGCGATCCGGGGTGACGCCGAAGCGAGGCATCCGTAGCCTGTCCGGAATGGAGGCAGGTACGGCTCGCGCGAACCGGTGGCGACACCGGTTTCTCTCGCACACCTCACGTGCCGTCTACGGCACCATCGTGGCCACGGCAGTTATTGCCGGGACCAACGTGGCCATCACCGACTGGGACAGCGGCGAGTTCCTGGCCACCCTCATCGTCACCCTTGTGGTGCTCTGGTTCGCCGAGATCTACTCCGAGGTGCTGGGCGACAGGGGCAGCGGGTCGCTGTGGCGGCGCATCCGGCGCGCGGCCGGCGAGCATGGCCCCGTGCTCGAGCCGGTCGTGCCCCTCGGCATACCGCTGCTGCTGGGCACGGTCGGCGTGATCGACGAGGCCACCGCGGTCCTGCTGACGCTGGTGGTGGCCGTGCTGGCGCTGGCCACGTGGGGCGGCATCGCGGCGCGGCAACGCGGCGCATCGGGGCTGATGACCACCGGAGCAGCCGTCACCAGCGCCCTCCTCGGGGTCATCATCATCATCCTCAAGACCTTCCATTGAGCACTCCCCGCGCTGCACGCGAGAGGCGGCCGCGATCCCGCAAGGGGCGCGGGCGCGTGGTGGCCGAGGTGCTCGCCGAGGAACGACCCGTCGTGCCCGTGCCCCTCGACCACCGGAACGCCTACGAGCTGCTTGCCGCCACGATCCTGTCGGCGCAATGCACCGACGTCATGGTGAACCGCGTCACGCCGTCCCTGTTCGCCCGCTATCCCTCCCCTGCCGCGCTGGCCGCGGCGGATCCCGCCGAGCTCGAGGAGATCATCCGCCCCACGGGCTTCTATCGCGCGAAGGCCCGGTCGCTCATCGGCATGGCGGCGGCGGTCGAGGAGCGCTTCGATGGCCAGGTCCCCGGCACCATGGCCGAACTCGTCACATTGCCCGGCGTGGGCCGCAAGACCGCCAGCGTCATCCTGGGGCACTGGTTCGACGAGCCCGCAATCGCGGTGGATACCCACGTTCTGCGACTGTCGCGGCGGCTGGGCCTGAGCGAATCCGACGACCCGGTGCGGGTGGAGGCCGACCTGAAGGAGGTCTGGCCGCGGCAGATGTGGGCCGACACGGGCCTGCGGCTGATCATGCACGGCCGCGAGGTATGCACCGCGCGACGGCCCCGCTGCGACGAATGCCCCCTGGTGAACGCCTGCGTCAGCCGCGGCGCGTTCTGAGTGCGGCCGCCTAGACGCCCTGGGGCGGCGGCGGGTCCTGCCGCTCGCGCAGGAAGCGCTCGAGCTCGGCCACCAGCTCATCGCCGGAGGGCAGGTCCTGCGCCTCCAGGCGGTCGTCGTCCGCCGCCTGCTCCAGTTGCTCCACCAACTGCTGAAGCCGCGGGTCGGCGGCCACCACCTGGTCCACCTGCTCCTCGAACTCGCGCGCGTTCGCGCGCACGCCCGTGGTGTCGAACGGCACGCCCGTCGCAGTGGTGACCCCCTCGAGCAGCGCGAGCTCCGCCTTGTGGTTGATCACCCCGGCGGCGTAGTGGGATGCCGGAGCCCATAGCGACACGGCCTCCAGGCCGCGCTCGGCCGCAAGCAGGTGCAGCACGCCCACGATGCCGGTAGGGCCCCGGTAACCGGGAGGACGCGTGTCGATGCCCTCCACCAGGCCCTCCTCGGTGGCCATGACGGTGAGCATCACGTCGCGGGTATGCGGCACGTCGGCCAGCAGGGCGCCCAGGGTCACGAACCGCCGCACGCCCAGGGCCTCCACGGCATCCAGCAGCAGGCGGCAGAACGTGGGCCACTTCATCGACGGCTCGCCGCCCACCACCAGCACCAGGTCGTGCGCGGAGTCGGGGCACCGGATGGCCGTGATCTCCACCTCGGGCCACGTGAGCGCGGGATCGGGTCCGGTCAGGTCGATGATCGGCCGGGTCACCTGGAAGTCGTAGAACTCCTCCGGGTCCACCGAGCCGATGCGCTCCGCGCCCCGTTGCTCCGCGATGGTGGCGATGGTGGCGGACGCCGCGCTGGCGGCATCGTTCCAGCCGCGGAAGGCCACGACCACGATGGGATCGCGCAGCGGCGGATCGGGCGGGGTGATTGAGAGCATTCCGGACATGGCTGCATGGTGACAGGTGATCGCCCGCGCGGCCGCGTGTTCGGCACCACGGGGTAGCGTGGGCACCGTGAGCATCACCGCCCCCCACCCCGCCCGCCGGAGGGTGTTCACGCTGGCAACCGCCGCCATCGCGGTCGACACGCTGCTGTTCAGCGCAATCGTGCCTGCGCTGCCCGTCTACCAGCGCGAGATGGGCATATCCGACACCCAGGTGGCCCTGCTGTTCGCCGCCTTCCCGATCGCACAGCTCATCACCGCGCTCGCCCTGCCGCGGTGGGTGGATCGCGCCGGGCGGCGCACCGCGCTGATGGCGGGGGCACTCCTGCTCTTCGCATCGGGGGTCGCGTTCGCGTTCACCACCGAGCCTGTCACCCTCGCCATCGCCCGCGCCGTGCAGGGCGGGGCGGCGGCACTCACGTGGACCGGGGCCCTCGCGGCCGTCAGCGATGTGTACCCCGTGGACCAACTGGGCTTCCGGTTGGGGCTGGCCGAGACGGCCGGCGGCGGCGTCGGGCTGCTCGGGCCCCTGCTCTCCGGGGTGCTGATTGATGCGATCGGCGTGCGCGAGACGTTCCTCCTCATCTCGGTGGTTCCCCTGGTGCTCGCGGCCGCCGTGGCGCTGATCCCCGAGACCGCCCGGCCGTCACCCACCCCGCCCTCGGTGCTGCAGGGGCTGCGCGGGGTGGCCCGGTCGCCGGGGGCGCGCGCCGGCGGCCTGGCACTCATCCTCCTCGCGCTGGTCGAGGCCATGCTGGAACCTCTGCTGCCGCTGGATCTCGCCGACCGGCTCGGGCTCTCGTCTGCAGGAATCGGACTGGTGCTGGCCCTCGGCACCGCGGCCGTATTCCTCGGATCGCCCCTCGGGGGATGGTGGTCGGACAAGGCGGGGCGCCGCCGACCCCTGCTGGTCGGGGGAGCCGTTACCGCGCTCACGCTGCCGTTCGTCGCCATCGGTCCGCCCTGGTGGGTCACCCTGGTCCTGGCCGTATGCCTGGGCGCCGCGGCGGTGCTGGCCGCTCCATCCGGGCCCCTCTTCACCGAGGCGGTGGACCACATGGGCCATGCCGGCTCCTACGGACTGAGCGCGGCGTCCATGGTCGCCGTGTACTCCCTGGGCTACACGATCGGCCCGCTCATCGGCGGTGGGCTCCATCTGGTGCTGGATTTCCGGGGGGTGGCACTGGTGGTCGCAGGCATCGTCGCCGCCGGCACCGTGGCCAGCGCGATCATGCTCCCCCGCGACCCCGACGGACACCGCGGGCGCCGCCTCACCTAGCATCCCGCTCCGGAATCAACCGGAGGACGCCTGCACGTGGGACGCACCACCAGTACCGCGGCACGGATCGCGGCGACGACGCTCATCGGCGCCGCAGTCGCAACGCCGGCGCTCGCCCAGAACAGCTACAACGTGCGCGCCGAGGGCAAGGTGGCGAAGCCGACGAAGATCACGCGCACCACGGCCGTGCTCAACGGCTACGTGCAGAATCCCACGGGGCAGCGGACGCGGCTCGCGTTCACCGCGGGGCGTCGCACGTTCACGACGCGGTGGAGCACCAGCCGGCTGCCGCGCAGGGTCTCGGTGCGGGCGACCAAACTGCGCCCCGGCACGCGCTACCGCGTGGTGGGACGAGTGCAGGCCTACGTTCTGTGCCGCGGCACGAAGCGCAGGCCCTGCACGCGGAAGTTCATCATCAAGAACCGTCCGGCGGGTGTCATCACCTTCCGGACGAAGGGCTAGGAGTGGGCATGGCGACCGTTGACCCGAAGCGCGCGGCACTGGTGAGGGCGCTCATGGAGCGCGACCTCTACGAGATGCTCGACGTCCCGCGCGACGCCGGCGACGAGGAGATCCTCGCCGCCATCGCGCGGCGCACCGAGTGGGTGGAGGAGACCCCCATGCGCCATGCCGACCGCGAGGCGGAGATGCACTGGCTGGCCTGGGCGGATCGGGCGCTGGTGCGCGACCCGGAGATCCGCGCCGAGTACGACGCCGCGCTCGAGAACAAGGCCGCTGCCGAGGACCGTGCCGTGGAGGCACGCCAGCGCGTGCGGCGGCTGCGCGTGGCACGTGACCAGCTCGCCCGGCGCGAAGCCGAGCGCTCCGTACCGGTCGAGGCGCCGAAGAAGGCCGCCACCCCGCGGCGCACCGCCGCCGATGACGCGCCCGCCGGCGCGGGCCCCGAGGTGGTGGCCGTGGAGGTGGACGAGGTGGTCGAGGTCACCGAGACGCCCGCGGGCACGGTCATCACCGACGTCACCGAAACCGTCACGGTCACGGCGGGTGACGACGGCATCGAGGTCACCGACACCGTGGACGTCGTGGAGGCCGTCATCGCGCCCGATGGCAACGTGGAGGCCATCGAGGTCACCGAGACCGTCACCATCACCGGCGACGCCGACGGCGGGGTCGAGGTCACCGAGACCGTCGAGGTGGATGCCATCCTCGACGAGCCCGGCGACGCGCCGCAGGGCTAGGCCTCGCAGATGCGACGGGCCGCCCAGCGGCCCGTCGCGGCAACATCCTCCATATTCGGGCCCGCCGCCACCGCATCGCCCGCCACGACCACCCGCGTCCACTCCGGGTTGATGGCGCCCTGATCCAGGCGCTCCCGCGCGGTTGCGTAGCGCCAGCGCTTCACCTGCGCCCACGCGGGCGAGGTTGCCGGACGGCCCAGCACCTTCGCCAGCGCGGGGAGCGCCTCCGCCAGCACCGCCCGATCCGAGGCCTCCATCAGCGCCTCGCTCACGTCGCCGTCCAGGCGCGCCACGAACGGCACCACGCCATCCACCGGCGGGCGGCCCTTGGCCATCTCGTTCGTCACGTACGCGATGGGGCCGGTGAGCGGACGGTGCGCAAACCACTCCGGAGGATCAATGGCCACCCCCGCGAGCAGCATCACGGCGGTGTCGTAGGCGACCGCGCGCATGTCGGAGGCACGCACGGCGCCACGCGGGCTGGCATCGAGCAGGTCGGCGGCCTGGGCACCGGGCGCGGTGATCACCACCCAGTCGAAGCATCCCAGCGAGTTCCCCTGGTCCTGCGCCACCTCCAGGAGGTCACCGTCCTGCCGGATGCCCGCCACGCGGACCTCGGTGACCACGTCCAGGTCTTCCGCGAGGGCCTTCGGCAGGCGCGTTGCCCCCTGTGGCCAGGCGAGCCGCGGGGCACCATCGATGATGCGCCCGGGCGAGGGATCCCCAGGCGCCTCCACCTCGATCACGTCATCGGTGGCGAGGTCCACCACGAACTCCGCCAGGACCCCGTCACGCGGTACGTCCAGCAGGGGCAGGCCGTGGTCCACCACGGTGCCCTCCACCCGGCGGGCGGCCATGCGCCCCCCCACCCCGCGGCTCTTCTCGAGCACCACCACCTCATGCCCGGCACCGCGCAGGTCGCGGGCCGCCACGAGCCCGGCGATGCCCGCGCCGATCACGGCAACCCTCACCCCCGGGCCCCCGCCGCCTCGCGCTCGCGCCCCTCCTCGCGCGCCAGGCGGCAGATGCTCCGGAGCGTCCCGCCGAACACGTACTGGTGGAAGGGCCACATGGCGTACCAGTATGCCCGCCCGAAGACCCCCGTCGGATCGAAGAGCGCCGTCTGGTGGATCATCGACCCCGACGGCACCTCCCGCACCTCGTACTGCAGCCAGGCGCGCCCCGGCAGGGCCATCTCGGCCTTCATGCGCAGCAGATAGCCCGGCTCCACCTCCTCCACGCGCCAGAAGTCCACGGTGTCGCCCACCGCCACGCGCTCGGGGTCCCGGCGCCCCCGGCGGGCGCCGGCGCCGCCGAACGGCAGGTCCAGCGCGCCGCGGATGTCCCACATCCAATCGGCGTGGTACCAGCCCGCATCGCCGCCGATGCGCGCGATGGGCGCGAATGCCGCCTCGGGCGGCACGGGCACGAATGCCGAGCGCGAGTCCACCAGCCGCGCGCCCTTGCGCGCGCCACCCCAGCGCATGCGTTCCTGGCCGCGCGATGACACCGCATCCGACCACTTGGTCTCGGCGAACTCGCGGTCCTCGTTCGCGAGCGCGCGAGCAATCTGTTCGCGCATGCCCCGCGGGCGCACGTGGAACCGGTGCGCCGGGGCGTCGTCGGTCACCACCGTCTCGGCCCGCAGGCCGTCCACCAGCTCCCGCCCCACGCGCGCGTACACCGGCGTCACGAGGCCCAGCCACAGGCTGGAGAGCCGTGGTGTGAGCACCGGAACGCGGATGAAGAACCGCCGCAGCCCCCGGGCGCGGCCGTACTCCACCAGCAGCTGCCCATAGGAGACCCGGTCGGTGCCGCCGATCCCCACCACCTCGCTGTCCTCCAGCGGGATGCCCGCCGCCTCCACCAGGTACTCGATGACGTCCTCGATGCCGATGGGCTGCGTGGGGGTGTCCACCCACTTGGGCCACACCATCACCGGCAGGCGGTCCACCAGGGCACGCACCATCTCGAACGACAGGCTGCCCGAGCCGATGATCACCGACGACCGGAATTCGATCACCGGAACGGGACCCGCCCGCAGTATCCGCCCCACCTCCTGTCGGCTCTCGAGGTGCGTGGACATGTGCGGGCCGTGCCCGAGGGCGCCCAGGTAGACGATGCGCCCCACGCCCGCGCGCGCCGCGGCGTCCGCGAAGTTCTGCGCGGCCGTCCGCTCGGCGCGGTGGTAGTTGCCGCTCGCGCCCATCGAGTGCACCAGGAAGTAGGCGACCTCCACGCCACGCATGGCGTCGTCCAGCCCCTCGCCGGTAATCACATCGCCCTTCACGATCCGCGTGGTGGGGCGGCACCGCGGCTCCAGGTTGTCCGGGGTGCGCGCCAGGCAGGTGATGTCATCGCCCCGCTCCTCCAGGCGGTGCAGCAGGCGGCCCCCCACGTAGCCGGTCGCGCCCGTGATCAGCACGGCGCGGCTCATGCGGCACCCCCGGTCATCGCGGCATGGCGCGCATCGGCGTCCTTGTAGCGGGCGATCGCCTCATGGCGGCGCACGGAGTGGTCCACC
The DNA here is from genome assembly GCA_030829765.1 of Miltoncostaeales bacterium. Taxonomy (GTDB): domain Bacteria; phylum Actinomycetota; class Thermoleophilia; order Miltoncostaeales; family Miltoncostaeaceae; genus SYFI01. The sequence continues at coordinate 7,934 of JAUROO010000144.1, forward strand.
ACCGGCACGGGGTAGTCGCGGCCCATCACGCATCCCGCCTCGTCCTGGGCCTCGGCATCCATCTTCCACGGCTCGTGGATGAACCGATCGGGCACGGACCGGAGCTCCGGTACCCATTCCCGCACGTAGGCGCCTGTGGGGTCGAAGCGCTTCGCCTGCAGCACGGGGTTGAACACCCGGAAGTAGGGGGCGGCGTCGGTGCCGGTTCCCGCCGTCCACTGCCAGCCGCCGTTGTTGTTCGCAGGATCCCCATCCACCAGATGCCGCATGAACTCCGCCTCCCCCCATCGCCAATCGATCAGCAGGTCCTTCACCAGCACGCTCGCGGCCACCATCCGCGCGCGGTTGTGCATCCACCCGGTCGCGCGCATCTGGCGCATTCCGGCATCGCACAGCGGGAACCCCGTGCGTCCCTCACACCACGCGGCGAACAGATCATCGTCGTCGTCCCAGGTGATGCCACGGTATGCGGGCTTGAGCGCACGGGATGCCACGTCCGGGTACCGCGCCATGTGATGCGCGTAGAAATCGCGCCAGGCCAGCTGCCGCCAGAAGCCCTCCCGCGCCGCATCCATTCCCCGGGAGCCGGCGATCGCACGCCCGACCTGGGACGGCGACAGCACCCCCATGCGCAGGTCGGCCGACAGGTGCGAGGTCCCGTCCACGGCCGGCAGGTCGCGGTCATCGGGGTAGCGGTCCGCGGCACCGCTGCGGATGAACTGCTCCAGACGCGCCCGCGCCGCCTCCGGACCCGCCACGAGCGGCGGCGCACCCCCGGGCAGGGCATCCAGGCCATCGGACGCGAGCGACGGGCCCGACAACGCCGGGGGCGGGGCGATGCGCTGCGCCAGCGGCACCTGCTCCCACGCCCGCCAGAAGGGCGTGAACACCAGATACCCCCGGCCGCTCGAGCCGGCGAGGTCCTCGGGGGCCACCCTCCACGGACCGCCCACCGCCTGCATCGTGACCCCGTCCGCGGCCAGGGCACGCGAGACCGCCGCATCGCGTCGCCGGGAGTACGGCGTCACGTCCCCCGTCACGCAGACCGCATCGGCGCGTGCCTCGTGCACGACCTCGGGCACCACGGCCGCAGGTTCGCCGGCGCGGACCACCAGGGGTATCCCCCGACCGCGCAATTCGGCATCCAGGGCCTCCAGGCAGGCACGCAGGAACCGCAGGCGCACCGGGGCCCGGTGGTGCGTCATGGCAAGGAGTGCGGGGTCCGCCACCCACAGCGCCACGACATCACCGCGTGCGGCAGCGTGCGCAAGAGCGGGATGGTCGTCCACGCGGAGGTCCCTGCGGAACCACATCACCGTGACGGATCGATCGCTCATGAGCCCATTGTGGCCCCTGTCGGCCCCTACGCAGGGACACAACGGCACTGCGGGAAACCCGCATCCGCATCCGCGCAGGCCCCGATGCCCGCGCACGGGCGCCGCCGTACGTTGGAGGTGCAGTACGGACGCTGGCATCCGGGACGGCGACCCTCCCCAGCGCTGATTCGGGGGAACGGCCGCAGGCGGGGTTCACGCCCCGTGGAGGAGGGGCCTCCCGGTGTCAGTCCGTGCTGACGTCGTCCGTCAGCCGGACGGTCATCTCGACCAGCCGGGCATCGGGCATCCGCGCCGTGAGCAGCATCTCCTTCGCGAGCCTGCCGCCATCGCGGGCAGCCTCGGCCATCGCCTGCTCAACGCCGATCGCGAACGCAGCCTCGATGCGCCGACGCACCGGGTCCACCCGCACCGGCCCCACCGGGCGCGTGCCGGGCATGGCCTGCGACGCCTCGGTCAGGCGCGCGGTGGACCCGGCATCGAGTTCCTCGGGGTTCTCGGCCGTGAACCGGATGACGTACTTGCTCACGCGACCAGCGTAGACGCGTGCCCGCCCCACCGGTCGGCCCACTGCCGCAGTTCCGCCGCCGTGCAGGCGTCACTCATCTCGTCCAGCGCACGAACGCGACCTGTGTCGTCCACGCGGGCACGCACCAGCCACGCCCATCCGGGTCCGGACACCGGGCGCGCTGCCCCCACCGCGCTCCCGCCCGGGACCGCCCCCATCACCACCCGCGCACCGGGCACGGCGGGGTGATCCGCCAGCGCCAGCATCAGCGCACCATCCGCATCCAGCAGATAGGGCCCGGCGCCGCCCGTCAGCACCACGGGCAGCACCACCTCGGCCAGCGCCAGGGCCAGGTCGGACTCATCCAGCGCGGAAAGCCACTCGCAGGCGGCCTCGGCCTCCGGCCGGGTCAGACCGGGCAGCAGCACGCGCGTGCCGTCGCCCACGCCGTGCACACGCGAGGGGTCCCCGCCCGACATCGGGGTGCTGTCCACGCGCGTTGCCCGCATCCGTGCCACGCTCCCAGCATATGCGCGCAATGGTCCTCACCGCACCGGCGGGTATCCGTGCCAAGCCGCTGAGGTTCGCCACCTTCCCCGATCCGGTTGCAGGCGCGGGCGAGGTGGTCATCCGGGTCGAGGCCTGCGCGGCGTGCCGCACCGACCTCCAGCTGTGCGAGGGCGACCTGACGGCGCGGGTGCTGCCGATCATCCCGGGCCACCAGGTGGTGGGGCGCATCGCCCACGTGGGGCCAGCGGTCACCGGCTGGACAGAGGGCGACCGCGCGGGCCTCACATGGCTGGCGGGCACCTGCGGGGAATGCGTCTTCTGCACATCCGGGCGCGAGAACCTCTGCACCCATGCGGTGTTCACCGGCTGGGACCGTCATGGGGGCTTCGCCGATCTCATCAGCGCCCGGGCCGACGTCGTCGTTCCCCTGCCCGAGGGTCCTCAGGCCACGGCGCTCGCACCCCTCCTGTGCGGGGGGATCATCGGGTTCCGCGCCCTGCGGGTCGCGGGCATCGCCCCCGGGGCGCGCGTGGGCCTGTACGGCTTCGGGGCATCGGCACTCCAGGCGCTGCAGGTGGCCCGCCACATGGGATGCCGCGTCGCCGTCGCCACCCGCAACGCGCAGGAGCAGGAACGGGCCCGTCAGATGGGGGCCGAGTGGGCGGGCGGCTACGACGACCCGCCCCCGTTCCCGCTCGACCTCGCCGTCACCTTCGCCCCAGTTGGCGCGGTGGTGCCACGCGCACTCGCCGCCCTTGATCGCGGCGGCACCGTCGCCGTCAACGCGATCCACCTCGACGGACTGCCCCCCATGGACTACGCCGACCTCTGGTGGGAGCGCTCCATCCGCTCGGTCGCGAACGTCACGCGGGCCGATGCCCGTGACTACCTGGCGCTCGCCGCGGAGATCCCCATCGTCACCACGATCGAGGAGCACGCCCTGCCCGATGCGAACCGGGCCCTGCAGCGCATCGCCACGGGCGAGGTGGACGGGGCCGCGGTGATCATCCCGTAGCGGATGCCCACCGCGGCCCCCGGACCTCACCCGAAGCCGTCGGTCAGGTGCTTCACCGCCCCGGTCAACGCCTTCTTCAGCGAGTTGCCCACGTCGGGCGCCCAGCCCTTGGCCGCCACCGCCACCGCGGCCACCAGCAGGGTCACCATCACCACCATCCCCACGTACTCCACTGTTCCCTGGCCCCGGGCATCGCGCGCCCGCCACCAGGCCATGGCCGCCCACGCATGCAGGCGTGCCGCCATCGCATCCATCACCTCGGTCCCCCTTTGTCTGTCGTCGTGCATCAACCGGGCAGGAGGCGTTCCAGCAGGGCCCCGGCCCCGCGCGCGAACCGCGAGATGAGCCAGTCGGCTCCCAGACCGCCCAGATCGCGCGAGATGTCCAGGAACGAATCGCGGAACGGGCGCTGGCCCAGCGTCGCGAGCACCCCGACGATGTTGGCCACCCTGTCCGCGGTGCCCGTCACAGGCGGACGGGACAGCCGGTCCACGGCGCCCTCGATCGTCTTGACGGGGTCCTTCACCAGGTCCTCCGCCCGTACCCCCACCTGATCCAGGAATCCCCTGCCGGCCTCGATCTGCCCGTCCACGTTCAGCAGGCCCCACCACAGCAGGCCATCCCACGCCTGCCGCAGCGCCCCGGATGCGCCACCCGTCGCGTCCATGGACGCCATTCGCTCCATGGCGCGTGCCGTACCCGCCTGCGGAGGTGCGGCCTGCGTGGGCTGGCGCAGGGCCCCCGCGGGTGCACCGCTCAGCGGCGCCGCCACATGGGCGATCACCTCCGGGGCCACGGATGGTGCCCCCGGCCAGGGGCCGCGGGCCATCACCATCGCGAGCGCCCCGAAGAGCACCGCCAGGACCAGCGTCAGGCCCACGTGCTCCACGGTCGCCTGACCCGCACTCCACCGTCGCTGCGCCAATCCGGACATGGCGCGACGCTATGGCCGGGCGCCGCGCACGTGTGCGCCGCGCCGTCACGCATGGCCCCCGCGCCCGCCACAACCGGCATCGCTACGCTGGGCACATGTCCATCATCTCGTCCGTCGCGTCCACCGCGGGCCGCGTGGCCCATGACATGCGCTCATCGGTGCACCGCGCGCGCGTCGAGGGCGAACGCAGGGTGCTGGAGCGCCGCCACCGCCGCGCGCTGGCCGCGCTGGGCGCCCGCGCACATGTCCTGGCCCGCCACGGCGACATACCGGCGGGTGCGCTGGCCGCGGAGATCGCAGAGGTCGACGCGCGTCTGGCGGAACTCGCCGCGGCGGAGGGCCCGGAGGACTCCGTTGCACCATCGCACGACGCCGCGACCGCATTCCCCATGCTGGCCGACGACGACTGACACCCGGGCGGCGCAGGCGTCCGTCGACGCCGGTGCACGAATTCCTTCCCGCCGGGCTATGCTGCTTGTGCAGTCGCAGATGAGGAGCAGTTCGTGCGGACGGAGTCCGATCTCCAGCATCATCACCCCGCGGACGCACCCGGGTGCCACCGGTGCGGCCTGCCCCTGCTCGAGACCGCGACGTTCTGCCCTTACTGCGAGCGCTCGATCCACGAGGGCCCCATCGCCCGGATCCTGCACTGGCGCCCGTCCGCGGATGCCGCGCCCCGCGAGCCCCGCATCACCGAGACGCGGGTGCTTGCCGTCGGCTTCGTGCTGTTCGCCGTCATCGCGGCGGCCAGCCTCGTCGCCGCCCTCGCGATCTAGCCCCCGGTACGTCCCCGACCACCGATCCACGCGCCCGGCGCGGGAGGAAAACACATGCCAGAGGCCCCCGACCAGTCCGACGTCCTCCACGTGGGCGATGAGGTGACGGGCTCCTTCCGGTGCGCCGAGTGCGATCTCCTCATCACCTCGCCCACCGAGAGCGACGGGGTGCTCGTGCTCCCGTCCTGCCCCCTGTGCCACTCCGAGTCGTGGCGGCGCGTCGGCGCCTGACCCCTACCCCAGCAGGTCGTCGGGGTCCATCACCGTGAGGGTGTCGAAGGTGGCGCTGCCGCGTGCGGAGAGTTCCGCAACCATGTTCCCCGCCGCCTCCTCATCGGGCGCCTCGATCACGCTGATGAAGTCGTAGTAGCCGAGCACCGCCCACTGCTGCAGCACGCGCCCGCCCAGGTCCTCGATCTCGCGGTTCACCTCGAGCAGGCGCTCGGGGGTGAACCGCAGGGTCTGCAGCCCCTGGGGGCTGAGCGTGGCGAGGAGGATGAAGGTTTTCATGGGCCGGAGGCGAGTCTACCGGCACGCGCGCCACGACCCCGCTGGCGGCCGCGCCACGCCGGCAGGACGAGCCCGAGCAGGCCAACCAGCACGAGGGCCACGCCCCCGATGAACGTAATCCATGCACCCGGCCCCACCACGCTGCGGATGGCCGGCACCACGTAGCCCTGCAGGGGAATCGACTCGGCACCCGCCTTCACCTGCTCGGCGATGTCACCGGGCCGCGATACCAGCCAGGCAACCGCCTGGAGCGTGACGGCCGTCACCACCGCACCGGCCATCAGCCCCACCGCGGCCGCCGGCCTGCCACGGCCGGATGCCACCAGCACCCCCATCGCCGCCGCCGCGACGGCCGCGGCGACCAGCGCGACGATGCCCTGCCACAGCGACAGGCCGCCCTCGGCCACCACGAGGCGGCCGTTCACGAGCAGGCGGCCCCATTCCAGCCCGGTGCCGATGACCACGGCGATGCACGCCGCGACCCCCGCCACGAGCAGCACCAGCCGCCCGCGGTGCCCGCCGCCCCCGGTGCCGGTCAGGTCGCTCACGTCGCTATCCTGCCGGGCGATCCCGCAAGCGGCCCCTCAAAGGACGTCAGATGCAGCGCGATAGTGACGGCATGCCCAACGAGCTCCAGCGCGCCCTGCTGGAGTACACGCCCACGGACCTCGAGGAGGCGCTCATCGGGTGGACCCGCGAGCACTGGCCCATGGCCGCGCGCTCGATGGTCTACAACAAGGCCGAGGGCGACAACATGGTCTCGGGCGTCCAGGGCGTGCGGTCCGACGAGGGCCAGCTCGTGATGTCGGTCGCCGCGCGCGTCGCCATCTCCGAGCGTGAGCTGCTCATCCGGGCACTGGCTGCGCTGCTGCCGGAGTGGCTCGAGCAGCGGTACGGCCTCACCCCCAAGTAGCGCGGGCATCCGCGGCGGGCTACTCCTTCGGCTCCACCGGGTAGTCCGCCGCAGCCCAGGCATCGAAGCCCCCGACCAGCACTCCCACCCGGGAGTACCCCTTGTCGAACGCCGTCAGGGCGATCTTCATGCTGGTGGCCTCGCCCGGCCGGTCGCAGTAGAAGACCAGCTCCTTCTCCTTCGGGAGGGTGTCGATCTCCGAGGTGAAGGACATCGGGTCGATGCGGATGGCATTCCGCACCTTGGTGTCCGCCTCGCGCCACGTGAGCTCGCGGCAGTCCACGGGCTGCACGTTGTCGCCCATGCGCAGCGACGCGAAGAGGTCCTGCGGCTGCCACTGCGCGATGTCATCCCATGCCATTGAGAGGTCCTCCGGGGTTCAGTCGCGGGTACTGCCCCAGGCGTCGTCGTGCACCAGCGACCGCCAGCCGCGGAAGGTGCGCTTGAGCGCCGGGGGAAGACCCTCGGGAAAGGACTCGGGGTAGCCGAGCGGGGTCACGAGGACGGGGTCGACGTCGTCGGGAAGGCCCACGATGGACTTGAGGCGGTCCTTCTCGAACCGCTGGAACGCCGATGTCGGAACGGTGCCGAGCCCCTCAGCCCTCGCCGCGAGGAACAGGTTCTCCATCGCGAATGCCACCGACAGCAGGTCGTCGACGTAGCCGCCTTCCTCCATGCTCTCGGGATAGTTGTTCCGTGGCACCAGCAGGCCCATCACCCACACGGGTGCGATGCGGTAGGTGGAGAGGATCTTCTCCGCATACGCCACGCACTCGGCCTCGTGCTCCTCGGGCGTCGCATCACGCCGCGGACGCATCGCGGCGAAGTACTGCGCGCCGCCGGCGATGACCAGGTCGGCCACCTCGCGGCGCCGCGCGGCATCGCGCACCACCAGCAGGCTCCAGGCCTGGGATCCGCTGCCGGTCGGTGCCTGCAGCGCCGCGCGCAGCACCCGGTCGACCACCTCGTCGGGGACGGGGCGTTCGGTGTAGGTGCGCACGGCCTTTCGCTTGCGAATGGCCTCGAATACATCCATCTGAACCTCCGGCGGGCGTCGTCGCGCGGGAGCGTACCCGGTGCTCAGCCCAGCAGGGCCAGGACCCGGGCCGCATCCCCGGCGGCCTTCACCTTGTAGTCGGCGTGCAGCAGCACCCCGTCCGGCCCAACGACGAACGTGCTGCGCTCCACCCCCATGTACGTGCGCCCGTACATGGACTTCTCGACCCATACCCCGTAGGCCTCGAGCACGTCGTGCGACTCGTCGGACAGCAGGGGGAAGGTGAGGCCTTCCTTCTCGCGGAACTTCACCAGCCGCGCCACGGGGTCCGGGCTGATCGCCAGCACGGTCGCCCCGAGGTCGCCGAACCCCGCGAGGGCGTCGCGGTAGCCGCACGCCTGCTGCGTGCACCCCGAGGTCATCGCCTTGGGGTAGAACACGAGTACCACCGGGCCACCGCGCAGCGACGACAACGCCACATCCCCGCCGCCATCCGAGGGGAGGGTGAAGTCCGGGGCGGGCTGTCCGGCCTCGAGTCGGGCCACGGCGATCTCCTGGGGTGCGGTGACGGGCGCCTGCACGCTACGGCATCAGGGTGCGGATTCCCGGGTGAGCGGGATCCTCCCGGGGGCGCAAGGCCCTGCGCGGCATCTTGTCCACCGGTATGAGGACCGTCGGGTGGCGGCGGCATACCGTGGGGCCATGTCCGGCAGCCACATGGCAGCGATCCACGGAATGGCGGCGGCGCTCGAGCGTGCCGATGCCTCGGCACGGGTGCTCGGCGCCCGTGCCCGCGCGGCGCGTGACGGCGAGGGTCCGGCGGCGGCGTTCTCGGCCCTTGCCACCGCAGGACCCGAGGGCCTCGTGCCCGCGGTCGGCACCGGGGGCGCGCTCGCCGCGCGGCATCTGGAGCAGGCCGCGCTGGCCGCCACCGGGGCCGGCCCGCTGCTCCCGGCCGATGTCGCCGACTGCGTGTCGCACGCAGCCGCCGTGGCGCGCGACCACGCAGGCGGGGCGGCGGCGCTCGACCCGCGCGGCGTGGCCGTCGTCGTGCAGCGTGAGGTCGCCGCGGTACGCGGGCTCGCCGCGCACGCGATGCCACGGGACGATGCCTGGCACCGGCTGCGTCTCGGAACCCACCTCCCGCGGGCGGCGTGGATGAGCGCCCTGCTTCTGGCGTGCGCACGCGTCGTGCGCGAGGACCCCGGGGCCGCACCGGCCACCTGGCACGCTGCGGCACTGGTGGCCGGTGGCCCACCCGGTGCCTGCGGCACGCGCCCCGAGGACGTCCTGCCGGCCCTGATGACGGACGACGTCCTGCCGATGTCCGTGGCGCACTCGATGGAGACCGTGGCCGGGGCGATGTTCGCCCTGTCCCGCCGGGGGTCCGTCGACTCCGGTCCGCTCGCCCTGGCCCGGGCCGCTGCAGCGCGCCTGAGCTCACCGGCGGCACGGGAGGCCCTGGCCGCGGACCCCCTGCGTGTCATCGCCGAGTCGCTGGACGCCATAGGGGCCATCGCATCGTCAGCGATGCCCGGCGTCGCCCGCCGCGGAGCGGCCCGTCCAGTCGCTGCGTGACGGGCGGACTATCCTCGCCCCATGTGGCCTCTCGGGTTCAGTCGCGCCGACGCGCTCGCATGGGGAATCGCCCTCGCCACGGGCATCGTCTCCACGGCAATTGCCTGGGCGGGGGGAGCGCGCCTGGGCGCAGCCCTCACATTGGGAGTCGGCCTGATGGTGGTGGTGATCGTGGCGGCGCTGCTGATCGACGCCCGCGGGCGCTCGTTCCGCGACGGCGCCTGACGCCGGAATGCCCCGCGAGCCCGGCGCGGGCAGCCCGCGCCGATGGATGGGCATCCGCGAGCGCCCGTTGTCCCCCGGACGGCGGTCGCTCACGACCTCCGAGGCCGCGGCGCTGCTCGGCGTGAGCGTGCCGACCGTGCGGGCATGGTCGGATGCGGGGAGCCTTCCCGTCCACCGCACCCCGGGCGGCCACCGACGGTTCGAAGTGGACGAGCTGCGCGCGTGGCTCCGGGATGCCGACGCCGCGCTCCCCGCAGCGGTCCGGGCGCCACCGGCCGCCGTGGAGTTCCCGCCCTGCCCGGCTCTCGCCACCGTGCTCGCCGGCCGCACGGACGGAATCGCACGGCACCTGGCGCGCACCCGCGGGCGAAATCCCGGCCCGGTGCCGCGCCCCGGGGCCACGGCTGCGCTCCGGGAGTCGCGTCGCTATGTCCGGCCGCTTGCACGCGCACTGGCCACCGGCCGCGCCGGCGAGGCCACCGACCGCGCGCAGGCGCTCGGAACCCGCGCTGCCGTTGATGGTCGGCACGTGGAGGTCATCGTGACCGACCGGCGCCTCGCCGACGCCGTCGTCGACGAGGCCACCGATGCGGAGCGCGCCGGGGCCCCCATCGAACCCGACGGGGTCGCGATCCTGCGGGCCCTGACCGAGCATGTCACCGCCGCGCTCGCCACGGGCATGGCCCTGCGCAGGGACGCCGCCGCGGACTAGGCCCCGGAAATGCCAGGGGCCCCTTGCGGGACCCCTGGGTCAGCGAGCCATAAGCCGGATTCTGTCGTGGGCAGTCATCCATCTGGGACGCCCGTTGCCGGGCGCCTCATGCGGCCTACCTGGGACTGGGCGAGCAACCCGTGACGCCCCGATTTGGCCTTGCACCAGGTGGGGTTTACCCAGCCGGCCCGTCACCGGACCGCTGGTGCGCTCTTACCGCACCTTTTCACCCTTACCCCGCGATCGCTCGACGAGGCGGTTTCGTTTCTGTGGCACTTTCCCTTGGGTTTCCCCAGCTGGCCGTTAACCAGCACCCTGCTCTGCGGTGTCCGGACTTTCCTCGAGGCCACAGGGGCCCCGCGACTGCCTGTCTCGCCCGCCAAGGATACCGCGACCGGGGCGGCCTAGAGGTCGCGCATCACCCCGACAACCCGGCCGATCACCGAGATACCCGTGCCGCGAATGGGTTCATACGCCGCGTTTTCGGCCTCCAGGCGCACACCGCCCGGCTCCCGGTAGACGCGCTTCACCGTGGCCTCATCGCCGAGCAGCGCCACCACGATCTCGCCGTCACGGGCGGTGTCCTGCTGCTTCACCGCCACGAGGTCACCATCGAGGATGCCCGCGTCAATCATCGAATCGCCCTTCACGCGCAGCAGGTAGTCGGCCTGGAAGGGCGCCGCCACGTGATCCTCCACGTGCTCGTCGGCGAGGATGGGCGCCCCGGCCGCCACGGCGCCCACCAGCGGCAGCGTCATGGCAGGGGCATGGGACGCGGCACGGCCACCCTGCGCGCCCACCAGCATTGCCCGGGGCTTCGACGGATCGCGCCTCAGATGCCCTGACGCCTCCAGTTTCTCCAGGTGCCGATGCACCGTGGATGGGGAGGCCAGCCCCACGCCCTGTCCGATCTCGCGCACCGTCGGCGGGTAGCCGTTGCGCTCCACATGATCCTCGATGAAGGCCAGGATCTCGGCCTGCCTGCCGGTCGGTGCCGTTGCCATCCGCAATGCCCCCGGTGTCGGAGATGTCGAACTGGTGTTCGCCATGCTAGCAGGGCCTCCTGCCGCGCCCGTGCTGCTACATTGCCCCGCGCCGTTCACGCGATGGGCGGTTCCGACCTGCGGCTGTGGCGGAATTGGTAGACGCGCAAGGTTGAGGGCCTTGTGACCCCTAGGGTCGTGGAGGTTCAAGTCCTCTCAGCCGCATTCCGGAAACACGAAGGGCCGCCCCGAGGGGCGGCCCTTCGTGTTTCCGCGTATGCCCGGTGCCGCTACCCGAAGATGGCCTGGATCGCCCAGACGACCCACGCGATCATGTACATCGAGACAACCCCGATGAGGTAGAGGACGATGCCGGCGCCGATGAGCGCGATGAACGCGCCGACGAACTTGACCGGCAGTGAGCGCATGACTGAAGTATCCACGGGGGGGACTTTACCCCCGGCACGGGGGGAAGGCCGTTCCCCGTGAGGGGGATGACTGTCCCCAGTGGGGCGCGGGGCCGCTAGGCGAGGGCGCGGCCGAGCACGTACGTCATCAGGAAGAACAGGACCGCCACCACCACGGTGATGCGGGTCAGGTTCTTCTCGACGATGGCGGACGACCCGCCGTAGGCGCTCGCGCCACCGCCCACCCCGAAGGCGCCGGACAGGCCGGAGTCCTTCCCGCTGTGCATCAGCACGAGGGCGACCAGCATGACGCAGAGGATGACGTGTATGACGACCAGGAGCGCGATCACGGCGCGCCAGAGTAGCAGCGTTCCGCACCCGGCCGGAGCGCGCCCTCCTCGCGCAGCATCCGCGCCTTGGCCGCCGGACCCCCCGCCGAGTACCCGCCGGGCGCACCATCTGCCCTCACCACGCGGTGACACGGGATCACCACCGGCAGCGGGTTGGCCGCCATGGCCGAGCCGGCGGCCCGCGCCGCGCCCGGGCTCCCCGCCCGAACGGCCAGCTCGGCGTAGGTGATCACCTCCCCGCGGCGCAGGGCATGGCACGCCATGAGCGCCCGCCCGCGGAAGCCGCGGGGAAGGCGCGACCAGTCCGGGTCCGCGGGGGCGGCGCCGGGGTCCCCCGCCCCCACGCGGACGGCGCCGGCACCCCGCGCGCGGCGCTCCGCCTCGCCCCGCGTGCGCGCGGCGGCCACCAGCCCGCCGTCCCCCCAGGCCATCCACCACGTCCCGTGCCCGGTCGGCACGCGCGCCACCTGCGCCACCCAGCCGCTCATGCCACCATGGTGGCATGAGCGGCGACGGCACAGAGCTTCTGAATCCCCCCGAGATCACCCATTGCTTCGTCTGCGGGTCGGATAACCCGTCGGGCCTGGGGCTGCACGTCTTCCGGGACGGAACCGATGCCGTGGCCACCTGGGTACCCGACGAGCGGTTCCAGGGATGGGCCGACCGCCTGCACGGCGGCATCATCGGGCTGCTCGTGGACGAGATGCTGGTGTACGCAGGGGCTCCGCACGGCCTGTGGGGCATGACCGCCAAGGTCCGCTACTGGCTGCGCAAGCCCGTGCCGCTCGAGGGCGTGGAGCTCACGCTGCGCGGGCGCCTGGTGCAGTCGAGCGGGCGGGGCTTCCGCGCGGTGGTCAGCGTGCACTCGGGGGACGTGCTCGTGGCCGAGGGCGAGGGAATGTGCGTGCTGCGCGACGATTCCCCGCGCCCGGAGTAGCCCTCCGGCGCTAGGGTTGGCCAACCCGATCCCCGACCGGAGGAACCACCGCATGACGCTGATCCGCCTGGGTCACAGCCCGGACCCCGACGACGCGTTCATGTTCTACGCGCTGGCGAAGGACCTCATCCCCACCGGGGAGTTCGAGTTCGAGCACCTGCTGCGGGATATCGAGACCCTGAACCGCTGGGCCATGGAGGGGCGCCTGGAGGTGTCGGCCATCTCCATCCACGCCTACTCCACGGTGGCCGATCGGTACCGGCTGCTACCGCACGGCGCATCGATGGGCGAGCAGTACGGGCCCATGGTCGTCGCCCGCGAGCCGCTGGACCCCGCCGACCTGCCGCGCATGACCGTGGCGATCCCCGGCACCCTGACGAGCGCGTTCCTCGAACTGCAGCTGGCGGCAGGGCGCATCGACAAGCCACTCATCGTGCCCTTCGACCGGATACTCGACGTCGTGGCCGATGGCACCGCCGATGCGGGGCTCGTGATCCACGAGGGCCAGCTGACCTACGAGGCACAGGGCCTGGTGAACGTGCTCGACCTCGGCACGTGGTGGCATGAGCTCACCGGAGGCCTGCCCCTTCCGCTCGGTGGCAACGTGGTGCGACGCGATCTGGGGGAGCAGGCGATGGTGGACCTGTCGCACATCCTCCGCGAGAGCATCCGGTACAGCCTGGAGCATCGCGCGGGCGCGCTGCAGTACGCCGCCGAGTACGGGCGCGGGCTGGACGACGACCTGAACGACCGCTTCGTCGGCATGTACGTGAACGAGCGCACCCTCGACTACGGCGAGGACGGCCGCGAGGCGGTGCGCGAACTGCTCCGCCGCGGCGTCGAGGCCGGGCTCATCGGGCATGAGGTCCCCGTCGACTTCGTCGAGGACTGACCAGATGGCGGACCGGGACTGGGAGGCGGAGATCGACGCCTGGACCGAGCGCTTCAGGCACATCCCGGACCCGCCGGCGGCGTTCGCCGCGGCAATCCGCGATGGATGGGACCCGGGCGCCCGACGCGCGCTGGCCGAGGACTGCGCGGCGTACGCCGTCCGCCACCGCGGCTGGGTGGACCAGATCACCGCGCAGGGGTGGGACCTGGTGCGGCTCGACACGCGTGGCGAGGAGTGCGGCGCGTGTGCGCGGTACTCGGGCTCGCCGTATTCGCTGATGGGCGACACCCCCGGCGTCCCGCCCCCGCCGCCCCTGCCCATCTGCCCCGCCTGCCGGCACACACTGAACCTCCTCACCCCCTTCTACATGCAGAGCGTGGGCCTCGACGCGGGCGACCTCGTGCGCGACGCGATTCCCTTCGAGCCGGTGGACTGACGTGCCGACCCCCGAACCCGGCCCCTTCACCTTCGGCGAACTGCTCGGGCGCGCGTGGGAGATGTACCGCCGCGAGCCATGGCTGTTCCTGCTGCTCACGGCAGTCACCGTGGTGCCCGTGGGCATCCTCTCCGCCATCGCCACGAACGCCGCGTCGGGAGCCGGGGACATCGCGCGGGCCGGGGCCATCGCGGGCATCGCGCTCATCCCCGCCATCCTGCTGCTGCCCGTGAGCGGGGCCGCGGTGGCGATCGCCACGGTCCGTCGGCTCGACGGCGATGCCGTCGGCGCAGGCGCCGCGCTCGAGAAGGTGGGGGTGCGGTTCTGGATCCTCTTCGGGGCGCTCGTCCTGGTGACGCTGGGCGTGATCGTGGGCCTCTTCGCCCTCGTCCTGCCGGGCATCTTCCTGGCGATCCTCTGGCTGTTCGCCGGTCAGGCGGTGGTCATCGAGGACACGGGCGTGCGGGACGCGCTGCGGCGCAGCCAGGACCTGGTGCGCGGCGCGTGGTGGACGGTCTTCCTCGCCTGGATCCTCATCCAGGTCGTCACGGCCATCGCGCAGCTGGCCATCGGCATCGTGGGCGCCGCAATCCTGAGCCCCCTCGATGGCACCGCGCTCGCCTGGGGCGAGGGCGTCTGGAGCACGCTGACCCAGGTGGTGACGCAGCCCTTCGCGCTCATCGCCATCGCCCTGCTGTACGCCGACCGCGTGATGCGGGTGGACGGGCGCCTGCCCGGGCCGCGCGGGGGGTAACGGGGCGACATCCCCGGCCCGCACGGGCAATCCGGCGTGCAACGATGAACGCGGGAACCGCAGGGGCACATACTTCTTAACAAGTGCGGATCCCCCCATGGGAACTGGCGATAAGGCCACTCGGACGGCCGCATCCCAATCGGTGCGCCGCAATACCTCAACGGTGCCGTCACCGAGCGTTACCGGGGACCTCAAAGGTCTCTTACAACCCCCTGCGAGGGTGACCGCATGGCCACTCTCACACCACTTCCCAGTATCCCGTCGACCGGCTCCGGCGAGGCCACGCGCCCCGCGCTGACCCGCCTGGACCTGTTCGACGGCATTCCCCGCCGCGACCTGGACCTGCTTGACGCGCGCCTGCCGCTCGTCCGCTGGCCCCGGGAGGCCGACGCCCCGGCGTCCCTCACCCGCGGTGACCACGTCTACATCGTCCGGCAGGGACGGATTGCCCTCGGTGATGTCACCAGCGAAGGGCAGGACGTCACCACGACCATCGTGGAGGCGGGCGCCGTCTACTCGTCCCTCGGGCTCGAGTCGGCGCCGCCGGCCGTCGCCCTCGAGGCGAGCGCCGTCACGCCCCTCCCCGTGCACGCCATCGAGGCGCTGATCACGCGGTACCCGCGCTTCGGCGTCAACCTTGCGGTGGCGCTCACCGGCCGCCTCGCCAACCTGCACCAGACCGTCGCGATCGTCTCGGAGATGCGGGTGGAGGACCGCCTGCGCAGGCGCCTGCACCAGATCGCCGAGCAGATCGGCACCGCGGCACCCGAGGGCGTACGCATCGGGCTGGACCTCACGCACGCGCAGTGGGCATCACTGATCGGCGCATCACGCGAGGCGGTCACCACCGCCTTCGGCAAGCTCCGGTCGGCCGGCGAGGTCGTGATGGAGGGCCGCTCCATCACCATCCCCTGGGATGCCATGAACGCGATGCCGCAGGCCCCCGCGCTCGCCAGCTGACGACCCACGTCATGCCCCGCGGAACCGGCGCGCGACATGCGCGACCGGTCCGTGGGGCATGATTGGGTGATGGCCGCGCGAAGGACACCCTCGGGACGCCGCGATCCGCGCGGCCGGGCGCCCTCGTCACGTCGCCGCAGTCCGCGCCGCAGGGTGCCCCCGGCAGCGCTGGCGATCATCGCCGTCGTCGTCGTGATCGGCATCATCGCCCTCATCGCCCGCGGTGGCGACGAGCCCGTGGCCTCGGTGGCGGCGGCGGAACCGGTCATCCCCGCCATCAGCGAGGAGGACATCGCGGCGGCGGCCGAGCAGCTCGGCCCGCGCGACCAGGAGCTGGTGAGCATCGGCGAGACGGGCGTGAGCATCAACCGCGCGGGCGGGGGACGGAAGTACGTGGCCCTCACGTTCGATGACGGCCCCGGACCCGATACGCCCGCCGTGCTCGCCGAACTGAAGAAGCTCGACGTGCCGGCCACGTTCTTCGTGATCGGGCGCAACGTGAAGGAGAACCCGCAGGTCCTGAACCAGGTCGTCGCAGCCGGCCACGAGGTGGGCGTGCACACGTGGAACCACCCCGACCTGACCACCCTCACGCCGAAGGAGCAGGAATCCGAGATCGCGTCCACGGCGGGTGAGATCGTCGCGGTGACCGGGATGGCCAGCCGCCTGTTCCGCGCCCCGTACGGATCGGTGAACCCCGCCGTGCTGAAGCGCGCCGAGGACGCCAAGCTGCTGTCGGTCCTGTGGGATGTCGACACCGTGGACTGGACCCGGCCGAGCACGGAGCAGATCGTGCAGACCGCCGTCGCGAACGCCGGCCCGGGGTCGATCATCCTCATGCACGATGGCGGTGGCAACCGGGCATCCACGGTCGCCGCCATCCCCAAGATCGTGTCGCAACTACGCGCCAAGGGCTACGAGTTCGCAACGGTCGGCGACCTCGTCATCTCGGATCCGCCGGGCAGCGACGACATGTCGTCGGACTCCCGGAGCACGCAGCAGTAGGCCTCAGCCGGTGGAGGCGAGCCAGGCATCCACCTGATCCGCCCACCCGGTTCCACCGTCCGCGCGCAGTGCGGTGAGGCCGATGGCGCGCGCGGAATCCAGGTTCGGCTGCTGGTCGTCCACGATCGCCACCCGGTCCGGGGGCGTACCGCCGGCAAGCAGGGCCTCCCAGGCGGCCGGATCGGGCTTGACCCGACCCGTCAGGCTCGACACCTCGATGCGGTCGACCACCGCGGTGAATCCCGCCTCGTCGAGCACGGGCAGCAGCCACTCGTGGCGATGGTTGGAGACCACCCAGATGTCGGCTGCCTGCCGCCACCGGTCGATGCGCGCCGGCGCGATCACCGGGCGGAGGCCCAGCACCGCCGCGCGGCGGACCGGATCCGGCACCGGAACGCCCGCCGCCTGCCAGAAGGCGGCCTCGGGCAGGTCGCCCCCCAGTACGCGCGCCGGAAGGAGTCGTCGGTGAGCAACCGCCGCACGCGCCCGGGATCCGCCCCGGTGCGCTCCGCCGCACGCACGGGGAATCCGGGCATCAGCGACTCCACCAGCACGCCACCGGCATCCAGGCCGATGCGCGGCCTCAGGAGGTGCCGCCCTCCGGCCCCGTGGCCTCGTGGATGCGACCCGCCTGCACGGCGACGGCTGATACCGACTCCCGCATCGCGGGCACGTCGCCGTCGGCGGCCGCACGGGCGGCGCGACGGAGACCGGATGCGAGTGCCACGTAGAGCGGTCCGATCTCCCGCCGCTGGACCTCCAGCCGCCGGTCGTCCAGGCGCGCGGCCGCGATCTGCCGGGCCGCCGCCTCGCTGCGGGCCGCGGCGGCCGCCAGCCCGGGCGCGGCTCCGCGTGCCTGCTCGGTCGTGGGAGCATCAGGCAGGGCGTCGAGGCGGATGGCCGCCGCACGGGCCGCGGCGACCGCCTCGCGCACCAGGGCCATGTACCGCGGCGGGCTCACGGTCGTGCCGGGCGTGACCTCGACGGTGGACACCGGATCGGGCGCGCCCCCGCATGCCGCGAGCCCCATCACCAGCACGGCCGAACCCGCGATGCAGGTCAGCGCGCGGCGGATGGGAGCCCCTCCAGGGCGCCGAGGAGCGACGTCGTGGCCCCGGGCAGACCGGCCCGGCCCCCGGAGCGCAGGGCGGCCTGCACGGCCTTCATGCGCGCGACGATGGAGCGCATCGCCCGCACCAGGCGTGCCTGCTCCGCCCTCAGCGCCGGATCGCCGAAGCGCATCGCACGGAACTCGCGTACCTCCCGCTCCGCATCGCCCACCAGGCCGTCCACTTCGATCATCGAGGGCTGAGCGCTGGTCGCATCGAGGGCAGAGGCCGACACCACGCCCATGCGCTCTGCGGGCCGCATCATCTGGCGCACGGCATCCACGAACTCCGCAGGGGGCGAGGTCGCGACGCGCACGGAATCCTGGCCGGGGCCGCACCCCGCCGCGAAGAGGGCGGCGAGCGCAAGGGCTCCCGCCGATACCGTGCGACGCACCACGCCCGTAACACTACGGGGCGCGGTGGCGCCCAACCCGGCGCCCGGGCATCGTAGACTGCCGCCCGCAAGCCACCCGGAGACACCTGTGACCACGCCGGCACCGCCCGACACCTGCATCGCAACCGTGCGCACGCTCGCCATCGACGCCGTGCAGGAGGCCAACTCCGGGCACCCCGGGGCCCCCATGGGGCTCGCCCCGGTGGGCTGGGTCCTCTACGCGCAGCAGATGCGCCACGCACCCGGCGAGCCCGCATGGCCGGACCGCGACCGCTTCGTGCTGTCGGCCGGGCACGCATCGATGCTGCAGTACGCACTGCTCCACCTGGCGGGGTACGACCTGTCGCTCGACGACCTGCGCGCATTCCGCCAGTGGGGAAGCCGGACCCCCGGCCACCCCGAACGCGGGCACGTGCCCGGCGTCGAGGTGACCACGGGGCCGCTCGGTCAGGGACTCGGCAACGCGGTGGGTCTCGCGCTCGCCGAGGCCATGCTGGCCGCCGAGTTCAACCGCCCCGGACATGACGTGGTGGACCACCGCACGTGGGTCATCGCCTCCGACGGCGACCTGATGGAGGGCATCTCCCACGAATCGTGTGCCCTCGCGGGCTTCCTCGGCCTCGGCAAGCTGACCGTGATCTTCGATGACAACGGGATCAGCCTGGACGGGCCCACGGGGATGTCCACGGGTGACGACGTCACCATGCGCTTCACGGCGTACGGCTGGCGCGTGCTGGAGATCACCGACGCGAACGACGTCGGCGAGATCGGCCGGGTGCTGGACGCCGCGCGGGAGGATGATGGCCGGCCGACGCTGGTGCGGTACCGGTCGCACATCGGGTTCGGCGCCCCGAACGTCCAGGACTCGAGCAAGGCGCACGGTGCACCCCTCGGCCCCGACGAGGCACGCCTGGCCAAGGCCGCCTACGGCTGGCCCGAGGACGCCGCCTTCCTGGTTCCGGATGAGGTCGCGGCATGGGCGGGTGCCCTGCGCGAGCGCGGAGCGGGCCTGGTGGCCGAATGGGACGACCGCATGGAGGCCTACGCGCAGGCGTTCCCGGTGGAGGCCCGTGATCTCCGCAGGCGGCTCGCCGGGGACCTGCCCGACGGCTGGCAGGACGCCGCACCGGCGTTCGACGACGGCGACTCGCTCGCCACGCGCGTGGCATCCACCACCGCGCTCAACGCCTTCGCGGCATCCGTGCCGGAACTGGTGGGCGGTGCCGCCGACCTTGCGTCGTCCACCGGCACGGTCATCCGGGATGGCGGCGACATCGCACCGCGCGCGTTCGCGGGCCGGAACATCCACTTCGGCGTGCGTGAGTTCGGCATGGCGGCCGCGGTCAACGGGATGGTGGCCCATGGTGGGTTCCGGGCGTACGGATCGACGTTCATGACGTTCTCGGACTACATGAAGAACGCGATCCGGATGGCCGCGCTGCAGCGCCTGCCCGCGATCCTCGTGTTCACCCATGATTCGATCGCGGTCGGCGAGGACGGACCCACCCACCAGCCGGTGGAGCAGCTCGCAGCGCTCCGGTCGATTCCCGGCCTCGTGACGCTGCGCCCGGCGGATGCCCGCGAGACGGCGGCGGCGTGGCGCATCGCCATCGGACGCCTGGAGGGACCGACCGCGCTCGTGCTCACCCGCCAGGCGCTGCCCGTGCTGCCGATGACCGACCCGCCGGTGGACCGCGGCGCGTACGTGGTGGCCGACGGGGACGACTGCGCACTGGTGGCGACAGGCTCCGAGGTGTCGCTGGCGCTGACGGCCCGCGAACTGCTGGCCGCGGAGGGGATCTCCGCCCGCGTGATCAGCATGCCCTCGTGGGAGCTGTTCGGGGCCCAGGCCCCGGAGTACCGCGACGAGGTCCTGCCGCCCTCGATGCCGGCCCGCGTGGGGGTCGAGGCCGCATCACCATTCGGCTGGGAGCGCTGGACGGGCACCGATGGCCGCATCGTGGCGATCGATCGCTTCGGCGAGTCGGCGCCCGGGGCCCTCGTGATGAGCCGCCTGGGAATGACGCCCGAGGCCGTTGCCCGGGCCGCGGCGGAGAGCCTGGCGGCGACGCAGGCGCGATGAGGATCCACGTCCGCCCGGGTCCCGCGGCCGGCCTCATCGAGGACGCGATCGCGGACGCCGAGGCGGGGGGGGTGGTGGGCCGCCTGCTGGCCGGGGACCCCTCGGCGTGGGGGGACCATGCGGACGCGGCGCGCGACTGGACGGGCTGGCTGCGCGCACCGGAGGACATGCGCGCCCACGTCCCGGCGCTCGACGCCCTCGTGGCCCGGGCGCGCGAGGACGGCATCCGCCACGTGCTCGTGCTCGGGATGGGCGGGTCCAGCCTGTCGCCCGATGTGACACGACGCACCTTCGGGCATGGCGCCGGCATCGAGCTGCGGGTGCTGGACTCCACCGATCCCGTGGCCGTGCAGGATGCGACCGAAGGGGTCGACCCCGCCCGGTGCCTCGCCATCACGGCGTCCAAGAGCGGGACGACCGCCGAACCGGTCGCCTTCCTCGCGCAGGTGGGCCAGTTCCTGGGTGATGCCCTCGGGGACGCCGCGCACGACCACATGATCGCCATCACCGACCGCGGTACGCCCCTCGCCGAGCGCGCCTCTGCGGAGGGCTGGCGCCTGGCTCTCGCGAACCCGGCCGATGTCGGCGGACGCTTCTCGGCCCTCACCCTGTTCGGGCTGGTGCCGATGGCGTTCGCG
>JAUROO010000145.1 GCA_030829765.1 Miltoncostaeales bacterium
CCTCGCCATCGCCCTTGCCGTCGCTGCAGGCTCCTTCGCCCTTGCGGGGTGTGGTTCAGACGGTCCGTCCGGCACCGGCTCGGGCACCGCCGCCGCTGACCGCCCGGTGATCGTCGCCACCACCCCGATGCTCGGGGCACTCGTGCGCGATGCGGTGGGGGGTGCCGCGGAGGTGGAGGTGGTGATGCCGAACGGCAGTGATCCGCACGAGTGGCGCCCGTCGGCCCGTGATGTCGCGCGACTTCAGTCCGCTGACCTGATCGTGGAGAACGGCCTGGATCTCGAGGAGGGCCTGCAGGAGCCCATCGCCCGTGCCCGCGAGGACGGAGTGGCCGTCTTCACCGCGACCGATCACGTGGACGTGAGAGAGGTCGAAGACGGGGATGACCATGCGGAGGGGGACGACCATGCGGAAGACGAGGAGCATGGGCATGGCGCCGGGGATCCCCACTTCTGGACCGATCCCTCGCAGGCGGCTTCGGTGGTGGCGGCCCTGCCCGCGGCCGTCCGCTCGGCAACCGGGGCCGACATCTCCGGGCCGGCAGGTGAGTCCGCCAAGGCGCTCCGGGGGCTCGACGCCGATATCGCCTCCCGCATGTCCGCCATCCCCGAGGCGGATCGCGTGCTGGTGACCGGGCATGAGTCGCTGGGCTACCTGGCCGATCGGTACGGCCTGGACGTGGTGGGCACGGTGACCCCCTCGCTGTCGTCGCAGGGGCAGGTGTCCGCCGCGCATCTCGCGGACCTCGAGGCGGCGATGGAGAAGGCCGGCGTGCGGGTGCTCTTCACCGAGTCCGGCGTGTCCGATGCCCTGGCGCAGGCAATCCGGGACGAGACCGGGGCCACCGTGGTGGAACTGGGCATCGAGACGGTGCCAGCCGACGGCTCGTACACGACCTACATCCAGGACCTCTCCGGTCGCATATCCTCCGCGCTCACCGACGCCGGGGGCTGAGCGCGTGCACATCCTGTGGGACCCCTTCGTGCAGAGCGCGTTCATGCAGCGGGCCCTCGTGGCGGCAATCCTCGTGGCGATCGCCACCGGGGTCGTGGGCACCCTCATGGTTCTCCGGGGCATGGCCTTCCTGGGGGATGCCCTCGCGCACGGAGTGCTGCCCGGTATCGCGGTGGCGCTGATCATCGGGCTGCCGTCGGTGCTGGGGGCGCTCGTCGGCGCCGCGGCGATGATGGGTGGGGTGGCTGTCGTCACCCGCCGCACCCGGCTCTCGAGCGATGTGGCCATCGGCCTGCTGTTCGTCGGGATGCTGTCGCTGGGAGTCGTGATCATCTCGCGCTCATCCGACTTCGCGGGCAGCCTCACGGACATCCTGTTTGGTGAGGTGCTGGGCGTCTCGTGGACCGCAATCGCCTGGCAGGCAGGGGTCGCCGTGCTGGTGGTGGGGCTTGCCTGGTTGCTCAGGCGCCCGTTCCTGCTCATGGCCATGGATCCGGAACAGGCCCGGGTGGCCGGCTACCGCGTGGGCCTGCTGGAGGCGGTGATGCTGGGCATGATCGCCCTCACGGTGGTGGCGTCGTTCGTGGTGGTGGGGGCGCTGCTGGTGTTCGGCATGCTGCTCGCGCCCGCGGGCGCGGCGGCGCTGCTCACGCGGCGCCTCAGCACGATGATGGCCCTCGCGGCGGCGATCGGCATCCTCAGCGCGTACGTCGGCTTGCTGCTGTCGTGGTACCTCGACCTGGCCGCGGGCGCCACCGTGGTGCTCACGGCGGTGGCCATCTTCTTCGTGGTGGCCGTGGTCCAGTCGCTGGTGCCCGCCCGTCGCCCGCACCCGGAGCACGCGTGACCCCCGCCGTCGAGTGCCGTGACCTGGCCGTGGGGTACAACGGCCATGCGGTGGTCGGGGGCATCAACCTGTCCCTCGCGTCGGGGCGCTGGCTCGCGGTCATCGGCACCAACGGCTCGGGCAAGAGCACGCTGCTTCGCACCATCGCCGGACTCATCCCCGCGGTGGCGGGCACGCTGCAGGTGCAGGGGCGCGACCCGGGCGCGCGTGGCGTGGGCGTGTCGTACCTGTCCCAGTCGCACGAGCAGGGGTTTCTGCTGCCCATCCGCGCGCGCGACGTGGTGCGGATGGGCCGCTGGCCCGCGCGCGGGCTGACCGGCCGCCTGCGGGCAGATGACGATGCCCTGGTGGACGACGCCATGGACGCCATGGGCATCCGCGCTCTGGCCGACATGCCACTGGGCACGCTGTCCGGCGGCCAGTGCCAGCGCGTGCACCTGGCGCAGGCCGTGTGCCGGGATGCCGGGCTGCTGCTGCTGGATGAGCCCACCGCCGGGCTGGATGCCGCCAGCCGCGAGCGGTACCTGGCCCTCATGGATGCCCAGCGCGCCCGCGGCGCCGCCATCGTCACGGCCACGCATGACGTGCGGGAGGCCCGCCGCGCGGACCTGGTGCTGATCGTCGCCGAGCGCGTGGTGGCCTGCGGGCCGCCGGATGAGGCGCTCACGCCGTCGTCACTCGCCGATGCCTTCGGCGTGGTGATCGAGGATGGCGGAGCCACGGTGATTGATCCGCATCACGGCCACGAGCATCATCACGGCCCGGGCGCGCCGCACGTGCATGGGCATGCGCCGGGTCACGATCATGGCCCGGGCGGGCATGATCACCCCCATGGGCACTGACGCGACTGCCCCGCCGGCGGCCCGCTCCCGACTGCACAGGGTGGGGCTCATCGTCGCCACCCTCCTGCTGGCGGTGGTGCTGCCTGCGGTGATCGCGGGGGTGCTGGCAGGATCCGCGGCCGTCACCGCCACGCTGCTCGGCACCGGCGGCGCGCTCGGCGGGGCGGCGCGATCCGGGTGGTCGCGGGCGCTGCGCGTGGTTCCGCTGGTGATGGTTGCCACCGCCATCGCCTCGTGGTCCGGCATCGGCTGGACCTGGGTGGCGGTGCTCGGCGTGATGGGCGCGATCGCAGGCGCGGGGTATGCGGCGGGGTACCTGCCCGCGGTGCTCTACGGCGCGCTGGCACCCGAGGTCGTGCCGCAGGCCGGGTCGCTGCGCGATGCGATTCTCGTCGCATTGTTCGCAGGGGCCGGTGGCGCGATCGGCGTGCTGCTGGGCCGGCGCCTCGGGGCTCCCCCCGCGACGCCGGCACCCCGGGTGCCCCGACGCCCTGACGTGCATGTGGTGGCGGGGGCGTCCAGCGCCATCGGCCTGGGTGGTGCGGCGGCCCTGGCCGTGGCCACGGGCATCCCGCACGGCTACTGGATTCCGTTGACGGTATCGGTGGTGGCCCCCGGGCTCGCGCTGGGTGACACCCGGCACGGTCGGCAGCGTCTGGTCGGCAACATCGGCGGGCTGGCCCTCACGATCCCGCTCTCACTGGTGCCGATGCCGTCGTGGGGCTTCTATGCGGCCTCGTTCGCGCTGTTCACGGCGGCCTTCTCGGTGATGTCGCGCAACTACGGCTGGTACGCGCTGCTCGAATCCGCTGCCGTGGTGTTCATGGTGTCCGGGGGGCAGCAGGTGGCGGAGGTCGGCGAGGTCCGCGCGGGCGCCACGGTGATCGGGTTCGTCCTGGTGGCCATCACCGCTGGCGGGGCCGCGTGGCTGCTGCGGCGCATGCCCCGGGTCACCTCACCAGCGGTGTCCGCGGGCTCCTAGCGGCGCGCGCAGCGCGCGCACCGCCCGTGCAGGGTGATGTCGTGCGCCTCCACGTCGAACCGCAGGCGCTCCGCCATCGCGTGGAGGGCATCCTCGATGCCGGTGTCCGCGATGGGTGTGACCGTGCCGCACTCACGGCACACGGCGTGGTGGTGGTGCTCGCCACCGGGGTATGCGGGCTCGTACTTGGCCACCTGGTCGCCCAGGTCCACGCGGTGCACCAGGTGGAGTTCGGTGAGGGTGTCGAGCGCCCGGTACACGCTGGCAATGCCCGGAGTCGCGCCCGGCGCATCGTTCAGCGCATCCCGCACCTCCTGCGCGCTCAGGCAGCAGTCCTGCCGGGCCAGCAGATCCACCACGGCCTTGCGGGCGCCGCCTGCGCGCAGTCCGGCCGCCGCGATGGCGGCATCGGCGTGGCGCACCCATTCCGTGCGTTCGTGGTCGGTGGTCACGCCCGCATGTTCGCAGGCCGGCGCCGGGGTCGGTGGGGTTACGATTGCCCGAGTGGATTCGATCAGCGTCGTCGGTGCCCGGGAGCACAACCTCAAGGACGTGAGCGTCGGCATCCCCCGCGATCGCCTCGTCGTGATCACGGGCCTCTCGGGGTCGGGGAAGTCGAGCCTGGCCTTCGACACGCTGTACGCCGAGGGGCAGCGGCGGTACGTGGAGAGCCTCTCGGCCTATGCGCGCCAGTTCCTCGGGCAGATGGACAAGCCCGATGTGGACGATATCGAGGGCCTGTCACCTGCCATCTCCATCGACCAGAAGACGACGAGTCGCAACCCGCGGTCCACCGTGGCCACGGCCACCGAGATCTACGACTACCTGCGGGTGCTGTACGCGCGCATCGGGATTCCGCACTGCCCGGTCTGCGGCGTGCAGATCGCGGGCCAGAGCGTGGAGCAGATCGCCGACCGCGTGCTGGCGGTACCGGAGGGCACGCGCTTCATGGTGCTGGCGCCCGTGGTGCGTGACCGCAAGGGCGAGCACCGCGACGTGATCGAGCGCATCCGCGACGAGGGGTTCGCGCGGGTCGCCGTGGACGGTGAGGTGCACGCCATCGACGAGGTACCGGCGCTGGCGAAGAGCAGGCGCCACACCATCGAGGTGGTGGTGGACCGCCTGGTGATGCGCCCCGACCTCCGCAGGCGCCTCACCGAGAGCCTGGAGACCGCCACGCGACTGTCCGACGGCCTGGTGCGCATCGAGGAGGTGGGTGGCGACGGCGGCTCGTGGACCTACTCCGAGAAGCTGGCCTGCCCGGAGCATGGGGCGTCGCTGCCCGAGCTCGCGCCGCGCATCTTCTCGTTCAACGCCCCGCAGGGCGCGTGCGAGGAGTGCACCGGGCTGGGCTTCATGCCCGAGGTGGACGCGGAATTGGTGATCGACCCCGAGCGCACGCTGGAGGGCGGGGCCATCCTGCCGTGGGCCGATCGCACCACCGACTTCTACGAGCTGCTGCTGCGCTCGGCGTGCGCCCACTGGGATATCCCGATGGACGTGCCCTGGAAGGACCTTCCCCAGGGGGACCGCGACGTCCTGCTGTACGGCCCTGAGCGCGTGGAGCGGCTCGACCTGGGCAAGCGGCGGCGGCGCGGCTACTCCAGTACCGCGCGGTTCGAGGGGGTTATTCCCCAGATGCGCCGCCGCTACGCCAGCAGCGGCTCCAACCTGGTGCGCGAGCGCATCGAGCAGTACATGTCGCCCAATGCCTGCGGCTCGTGCAACGGGGCCCGGCTGCGGCCCGAGATCCTGGCCGTCACGGTGGGGGGCAGGTCTATCCATGAGGTCACCGAGCTGTCGATCGAGGACGCCCTGCAGTTCCTCGAGCACGTGGAACTCACCGAGACCGAGGCGTTCATCGCCGAGCGCGCGGTCGCCGAGATCTGCGCGCGCCTCCGCTTCCTCGTGGACGTGGGCGTGGGGTACCTGAACCTGGCGCGCGCTGCGGGCACCCTGTCGGGGGGTGAGGCCCAGCGCATACGCCTGGCCACCCAGATCGGCGCCGGCCTGGTGGGGGTGCTGTACATCCTTGACGAGCCGTCCATCGGGCTGCACCAGCGCGACAACCGGAAGCTCATCGGCACCCTGGAGCGCCTGCGCGACATCGGGAACACCGTGCTGGTGGTGGAGCACGACGAGGACATGATGCGGGCATCCGACCATCTCATCGACATGGGGCCGGGTGCGGGCGAGCATGGAGGCCGGGTGGTGGCCGCGGGCACGGCCGCGGAGGTGGAGGCCGAGCCGGAGTCGGTGACGGGCGCCTACCTGTCCGGGGCGCGCACGATCCCGGTGCCCGCCACGCGCCGCGAGCCGCAGGGGTGGCTGTCGGTGGAGGGCGCCTGCGAGAACAACCTGCGTGACATCGACGTGCAGATTCCCGTGGGGGCCTTCACGTGCGTGAGCGGCGTCTCGGGGTCGGGCAAGAGCACGCTGGTGAACGAGATCATCCTCAAGGCCATGGCGGGGAGGCTGAACCGCAAGCCGTTGCGGCCAGGCCGCCATCGGCGCATCGAGGGCATCGAGCAGTTCGACAAGGTCATCGCCATCGACCAGTCGCCCATCGGCCGCACGCCGCGCTCGAACCCGGCCACCTACACGGGCATCTTCGACCATGTCCGCGAGCTGTTCTCGATGACCGCCGACGCCCGCGCGCGGGGGTGGGCGCCGGGGCGGTTCTCGTTCAACGTGAAGGGCGGCCGCTGCGAGGCCTGC
>JAUROO010000146.1 GCA_030829765.1 Miltoncostaeales bacterium
CGGGCCTGCTCGGCCATCGCGCGGACCTCATCGGGCGTGAGCGTCTTCGCCCGGGGGCTGTCCTCGTCCACCGCGAAGGTGCAGTACGAGCACGTATCGCGGCACAGGTTGGTGAGCGGGATGAACACCTTGCGCGAGTAGGTGACCAGCGCGGGGCGCGTCAGGTCGCGCATATGTGCCGCCGCCGCCCACAGCGCGGGGTGCTCCGCCCCGGACGCCCCGACCAGCGCCAGCGAATCGGCGCGGGTCAGGCGCTCTCCGGAGAGGGCCTTCTCCACGGACCCGCGCCGCGCGGGCGCGAGGGATGTCAGGAGGGCCTCGTTCACCCGGCGGACCGCCGGGTGGTGGCCCTGCGCCCGCCCGTGGCGCCCTTCGTGGCCGAGGTCATCCGGGCCGAGGTGGCCTTCTTCGGCGCAGCCTTCTTCGCGGCGGGCTTCTTGGGCGCGGCGGCCTTCGGTGCCGCCGGCTTCTTCTTCGCCGTGGCGGTCGCCTTCGTGGCCTTCTTCGGCGCGGCCTTCTTCGCCGCCGGCTTCTTCTTGGCGTTCTTCGCCGACGACAGCGGCGGCGTGGCGGGGTCCGGGCCCTCGCCCTCACGGAACTTCCGCCAGTCCGCCGGGCGCTTCTCCTGGAACGAGGCGATGCCCTCCTTGGGCTCCGGCCCGTACACGTGGTTCAGGGCCACCAGCTCCAGCCCGTGCTGCACCGACGAGTAGAGGGCGTCGGTGGCGGTGTTCATCGCGATCTTCGCGAGGCGAAGGCCCTGGGGCGAGCGGCGCAGGATGTCGTCGCACCACTCATCCACGAGCGCGTCCAGCTCGGCGTCGGGGACCACCTTGTTGATGAGCCCCATCTCGAGGGCCTCGTAGGCGTCGTACTGGCGGGTGAGGAACAGGATCTCCCGTGCCTTCTTCTCGCCCACGACCGCCGGCATCAGCTGGCATCCCCACCACAGCGGGGCCGAGCCGATCTTCGGGCCGGCCTGCCCGAACCTGCCGGACTCGCCCGACAGCGTCAGGTCGCACATCACGTTCAGTTCGTTGCCGCCGCCGATGCAGTAGCCGCGCACCTTGGCGATGACCGGCTTGCCGTTGTTGCGGATGGCGTTGGCCACCCGGTGGGACAGCGTGTGCAGGTGGCGCTTCTCGGCGGCCGTGCGGGTGGGGTCGGCCACGTCACCGCCCACGCAGAAGGCGCGCTCGCCGGCGCCGGTGAGGATCACCACACCCACCGACTCATCGTCGGCGGCGCGCTCGAACGCCTCGCCCATCTCGATGATGGTCTGCATGCGGAAGGCATTCAGCCGCTCGGGGCGGTTGATGGTGATGGTCGCCCGACCGTTACCGGTCTCGTAGATGATGTCCTCGTAGGCCACGCCTCGACTCCCCCTCGCGGTATCGGGTATCCGGAGCGTAGTCGTGTCGCCACGGCGGCGAGGCCGGACGCCCACGGGCGGTGGGGTACGTGTCTCGGATGGCGAAACCCCCGGGGGGTGCCCGGGTCGCCCCCTTGCCGGTGCCCGGACGCGCTGATACGAATGCCGCCTTCGTCGCAACCGTCACAAGACGCCGTTTCGCGATCCGAGACATGGCAACCACCGAACACACCGACACCGCCCCCGCGCCTGGCCGCTACCGCATCCAGGCGGTCGAGCGCGTGGGCGCCATCCTCGACGTGTTCACGCCCGAGGAGCCGGAGCTCGGCGTCACCGAGATCGCCGGGCGCACGGGCCTGCACAAGAGCACGGCGCACCGGTTCCTGGTGAACCTGGAGTCGGTGGGCCTGCTCGAGCGCGACGCCCGCACCCAGCGCTACCGGCTGGGGCTGCGCATGTTCGAGATGGGCGGCATCGTGCTGGCCCAGATGAGCCTGTGGGACGAGGCACTGCCCTTCCTCGAGCGCCTCGTGGCGGAGTCGGGCGAGACCGGGCACCTGGCGGTGCTCGAGCGCGGCGAGGCCATCTACATCGAGAAGGTCGAGGCGCGGCGGGCGCTCAGGATCCCGTCGGCGATGGGCCGTGGGTATCCGGCGCACGCCACCAGCCTCGGCAAGGTCCTCCTCTCCGACCTCGGCGAGGATGAGGTGCGCGAGATCACCGGCGCGCACGGGATGGCGGCGTACACCCGTACGACCACCACCGACGTCGACCACCTGCTGGCCGAGCTCGCGGACATCCGCGCGCATGGGTTCGCGGTGGACGACGAGGAGTACGACGAGGGCCTCCGCTGCGTCGGGGCCCCTATCCGGGATCACACCGGCCGGGTCGTCGCCGCCCTCGGGATCGGCGGTCCGGTCACCCGGGTCACCCCGGAGCGCGTGGAGGAACTCGCGCGCCTCGTCATGGATGCCGCGGACGGCCTCTCGCGCCGCCTCGGGGCATCCCAGTCCGGAGCCTTCGCCCGCGCCGCCCGGCGCGTGCGGGCCACCACCAGCACAACCCCGCGGCCGAGCGCCGCTCTCCGCGTCGCCCGGTAGTCGGGCGCGCAGCAACCCGAAAGGAGCAGGACCCCTATGAGCAGCGACGCTCTCAAGGACATCCGCGACGCGCTGTCCAGCCGCACCCAGCACTTCGTGCTGCCCAAGCAGTGGGCGTCGATGCGCAAGGCCGAGGCCCTCGAGAAGGAGACCGGCACGCGCATCCTCCACTTCGAGAAGGGCGACTTCCAGGGTGATGAGTTCTACCCCGCGCCCCACATCTACGAGGCAGCCGCCAGGGCCGTGCACGATGGCCATGTGCGCTACGTCCCGGGCCCCGGCCTGCCCGAGCTGCGTGATGCCATCGCCGAGGAGATGACCTCCCGCGGCCGGCCCACCAAGCGCGAGGAGGTGCTGGTGACCATGGGCGCCAAGCACGCCCTCACGCAGTCGCTGCTGACCGTCGTGGATCAGGGCGACGAGGTCATCTTCCCGAACCCCGGCTACCCGCCGGACGAGTTCTGGATCACCTACGCCGGCGGCAAGGTCGTGTATGCCCCGCTCGTGGAGCCCGACTTCGCGTTCGACCTCGATTCGCTGCGCTCGCTCATCACGCCGAAGACGAAGATGCTCATCATCAACACCCCGCAGCGCCCGAACGGCATGATCGTGCGCCAGCTGGACGAGATCGCGGAGATCTGCCGCGAGCACGGCATCATCGTGCTGACCGACGAGATCTTCTCGCACATGGTGTACGAGCCCCAGGTGCACGAGTCCATCTCGTACGTGAAGGACTTCAAGGACCAGTCGATCGTGGTCGACACGTTCTCGAAGACCTACATCATGACCGGCTTCCGTATCGGCTGGTGCGTGGCCAACGCCGAGCTCATCACGGCGATGGACATCTTCCAGCAGAACTCCGTCACCAACGTGCCGGCGTTCGTGCAGCTCGCGGGCCTCGCGGCCATGACCGGTCCGCAGGAGCACGTGCTGCAGCAGACCGCCCGTCTGAAGGCCAAGCGCGACATGGTCGTCGAGGCCTTCAACAAGATCGACGGCATCGAGTGCATGACGCCGGACGGCTCGTTCTACGTGTTCCCGGACATCCGCGGCACGGGCATGACCGCCCAGCAGTTCGCCGACTACCTCGTGGAGGATCACGGCGTGGGCGTCGTCGCCGGTAACGCCTTCGGTGACCGCGGCGAGGGCCACATCCGCTTCACCTACGCCGCCCCCGACGAGAGCCTCGAGGAGGGCATGGACCGCATCGCCAAGGCGGTCGAGGCGC